>JBDSCV010000124.1:0-7770 GCA_039920905.1 Pyrinomonadaceae bacterium | reverse complement strand
ACGTAAACAACATCACTCATACTTCCTGATCCCGACCGGATGTAAGCGTCTTATTTTGATTTGCCCGCAGCGCTGGTCTTTGACTAAACGAATCCGCCAAATTTACAAATAGATTAAATTTGACTATGTACCACAACGCGTCCACGCCATCGCGGAACACGATCTTTTTTCCTTCCTCATACGTTCGGCCGTAATAGTTGATCGGTACCTCATAGATCGCACAGCCCAGTTTTGCGACCTTGGCAGCAACTTCGATCTCAAATCCGAAGCCTCGCGATGTGATATTCATATTACGAATAATGTCGCCGCTAAACGCCTTGTAACAAGTCTCTACGTCAGAGAGATTTATATTCGTCAGGCAATTGGAAAAAAACGTAAGGCCTTTGTTTGCAAGATAGTGGTAAAAATACAGCACTCTCGCCGCGCGTTTTACCATAAAACGCGATCCAAAAACGACATCCGCATGTCCGAGCGAAATGGGCTCAATAATGTCCGGAATATCTGCGGGATCATATTCCAGATCGGCGTCCTGAATTATGACAACCGAGCCTTTGGACAAACTAATTCCTGTTTTGAGAGCCTCGGTCTTACCGCTGTTTTTTGCTTGGCGGAAATAGCGAACGCGCGGGTCCATGTCGGCAAGTTGCTGAGCGATCTCAGGCGTTTTATCGTTTGAGCAATCGTCGATGAGAATCAGTTCGAGCAGGCCAGGTATAACCAGAACCTTGGAAACGATAGTTTCCAGGGTGCGCTCCTCGTTATAGGCGGGCATTACAACCGAAAGAAATGGCTCCTTTGTTTTCTCCATAAGCAAACAACCGCCGAATCAAAAGGCCCAAGGCCCCCGGACAAACTGGCCGATAAACATCGCCAGAAACATCAGCGACCAGACCGTGATCACACTATACCAGACTGGCCGCTGCGCCAGCTTGGCGAAAAGAATGAAGATGGGAAACAGGGTCAATGTGTATCGCGGCACACTCAGGATAAATCCCACAGAGGTGAAAAGCAGCCAGTTGCCCGCGATCCACACAGTGTAAGCGGGCCGCAGCAGCCAGGCGCAAAAGAATATGCAAATGAAACTAAGAACGGTAAAGAAAAACTCCTGGACGCCGGTCATTACGGCCCCCGACGGCGGTTCGGCCCACATCCCGGTATACAGGCTGTTTATCCCGATCCACGGCGGGGCGAGCGCCTTAAAAAACATCTCCCTGCCGATAGTGAGAAATGCGAAAAGGTCACCGGTAACGTGACGATTTATCAGCAGATAAACGATGAATCCAAGCGGTATGAGAGCTATGTAGGCCCATTGCCGGTTAACACGCCGCGTTTCCCTGTACTGCTGAAGAGCCTCTACCATCAATGCCGGAATGATCACCAGCCCGTTGAGGCGTGTCATGCAAACGAAAATACCAATGATGCCGGCGACCATCCAGTTCTTTTGCCGAGCGGCCAGAAAACAGCCGAGGGTGACGGCGATAAACAGGCTTTCGTTGTAGTTAATGTGTAGAAAATAGCTGGTTGGAAAAATTAAGAGGAACCAGACGGAGTTTCTGGCGACAGTATCGGGTTCGTCAAGACGAGTCAGCCGATGAAGCAGGAGCGCGGCCGCTATAGTTGCCAGCCCCGACACGATAAAAGCACTCAGCTGCGTATCTTGAAAAACGTAGGAAAAAAGACGTACAAGCCATGGATAAAGCGGAAACCCGACGAGATCGGCGCGAGCATCGCCGACATTTGTGTAACCAACCTCAGCGATCCGCACATGGCGAAGAGCGTCCCAACGGTTCCACATCGCCAATAAACCGTGCCAACCCTTAACACGCTCATTGAACAGAAGCTGATAAGCAGCCGCGCCATAGATCATAACGACAGCATGAATGCCCAGCACAATGCCAACGATCTGCCAGTCAATTTGTCGTAAAAGCGAGTTGGCTTGAAGAGCAACTGGCGGCTCAACCTGCGTGGATACGTCATTTCTCTCGGGTCGCAGTTCGTTGTCAGCCGCCGCCAAATCAGGTCCGACGTCATCGTTATCAGTTTCGATTGTTTTGCTTTCCGCCTTGTTCACAAGAGTTTGTTTTTTGTCTTAGATTTTGCGATTTAAGAGTTTGCGCGATTTCAGGAATGTTAATCCTCATCCAGATCAGACTTATGCGCTCATTTTTTATTTGGAGTTGTGTCGGGTACGAGCTCAAATAAAAAAACTTTTGACCCGCCAGTGCTGACGCCGTACAGGCGGTTTTCTTTTTTTGTTTTTGAGATTGCGAGCGACGACGCATTTTCCATGTCGACCGGAGTTTCGGGTTTTAAAGAATTGAGCCGGTTGCCGTTTAGGTCAAAAGTCAGGATTTCCTTTGAAAGTGGACTGGTTACATAAAGCAGTTTTTCTTTTGGCTCGAAGGTCACGTCCGGATATTGCCACGGATAAGAGTTCCATTCTGGCACCGGCCAGGCGGCAATGAAGAGGCCATCAAGACTGAAGACCTGAATTCGGTTGTTTAGGGCATCCGCCACATATACGCGGTCGTCTCCCACCTCTATTCCGGTCGGCTCCACAAATTCGCTTTCACCTGAGCCATGCATTCCCCATTCGGTCATCCGGTCTGTTTCGGGATCAAGGCGAACGACTCTCGATCTGCCCTGATCGAGTATGTAGACAAGTTTATTCGGACCAAGCGCGACATCGCGCGGCCCGAAAAATTTCGATTCCGGGCCTTCCCATTGTTTGACAAAGGTGCCATCGGCCTTGAATCGGAGCAGACGATGGTTGCCGGCGTCGACAATGTAAAGATCCCCGCCGGGAGCAACCGCAACCCCATTTGGCTCAAAGAGCTGGCCTACACCAGATCCACTGATTCCAAAGATGACAAGCAGATTACCGTCACTCGCAAATTTTTGAATTCGCGCATTCCCGGTATCTGCCACGTAAAAGTTACCATCCGCATCCGTAGCGATACCGCGCGGCCCCGCAAACTGGCCGCGGCCTTTTCCCGGCCCACCCACGAAGGCGGTTACAGCAGGTGCGCCCATATCTACGTTCGCCGCAGCGGAGCTGTTTGATTCGCTGATTGGGGCATCGGCTGACGGTTGAGCAACCCTGTAAATTGTCAGATTAGCGTAGCGGTGCTCGGTGTCCTCAAATACCTTTTCAAAATTCTGTTGATAAACCGGCTCATTGAGATCAGGAAGTGCCGGGTTTCGCCGCAGATTATCATCGATGGCGACGTAAGCAATTTTATTGTCGCTTAGCAGCTTCATGAGCTGGGTTAAATCACGCTCCCGCCACATCGCACGATAGTTTTTGTCACGCTCCACCATGTCGTAGCCCGCTGTCCAGGCAAAGAGTGTGTTGCCCAGAAAGACTTTCCGTCCGCTAAAAACGATCGGGTGGCTGAGCAGCGTATCGCTCAGGAAAATATCTCGCGGGCCCGTATTATGCAACAGCCATGTTGTCAGACGGTCATCATGAAACGGAACGGACACAAAAGCGTCGTTGTGAAGCGGAAATAAGTCTATTATCGAGCTGAAAACCATGGCGAGGGCTAAAATAGTTGCCAGGATGCCATGAAAAATACTCCTTTTACCGATCAGCCATAGTGCATAGGCCACGTAAACCGTCATAAGAATATTCCAGACATTCAACAACTTATGGTTGTTAAACGCATCCATACTAAGCTGCAGGAGGAAAACAACCGGTACTAAACTCGAGAAGGCAACAAGCAGAAGGCGATGTGTTCGAGGAGCGAACCAGATAGCGATGACAATTAGGATCAGTTTGAGGCCAAATGTCCACCCGATGTATTCCAAAACCAGCGGTATAGTGGGATTTGCGACTGTGTATCCCCAGTTGAAAAGCGCATCTCCGGTGCTGGCTATGTTGCCCGATCGCAGTATCAGCAATTGTGGCAATCCGATAACCACCGACGTTGCGATCAAAATGGCAAGATAGCGGCGGTATGGAAAAACTACCAATAGCGAGGCGAGTACGACCGCGGCCGCGGCGAAAACCCCGCTGTTCCAGTACGGCAAAGCTCCGATCATGACCCCGGCAAGTATCAGGGCATATATTTCTCCCCGAAAATCCCTTGGCGTGAGCGGTGTAAGTTTTGTATCAGGTATCTCAACCAGCTTGTCCTCAGAATCATCCTCCGACGCAATTACAACTTCATTCCCAACTTCGGCGGAATTATTCTGCTCGTGACCAGGCTCATTGCCACTTATGGTTTCAGGGTCGAATTCAGGTGGGAGGATAATTTTCTTCCGACGGTAAAGGTCAACCAGAAATACCACAACGAACAAAAACATTCCTGCACCGGCTATCAAGTGACGCTGATAAGCGTAGATATTGATCGTGAGGCCGCCCCACGTTTCACCGCGGAACGGGTAGCCCGAATTGAGGAAAGTTGTGGAGCGTAACACAGCCTGAACCGAATCAGCAATGCCCGCTTGGGCCTGGAAAAATGGAATGTAAGAAAGCGATGTCGAGCCGAAAAAGAAGAGTATGGCGGCGATCATGCCGACCACTCTCGAATTAAATAGCAACTCGGCGAGCGTGGTGATCAAAACTAGCAGAGCGGCAAGCGAGAGCAGGCTCAACAAGTTTACACTCCAGACGAGGTTTAGGCCTAGAAATGAAAGATTTGCAGCCTGAAACCAAAACAGGAAATGGTAACGCGCCGTCTCGGCTGGAAAAAATGGATGCTCGACCGGAAAATTATTGCCAAGCGCCATGCTTTGCGATAATGAAATATTGGCCCCAAAATCGTTCCACGCCTTGATTACGAACTTAAAGCTGCCCTCGCTAAAATCCAGGGTTGCAAACATTAGCCAGCAGCCAAAAACCAGGCAGCCCCCTAGAAATATCCAGTCCCACTTGCCTTTGCCGATCGGTCGCCGTGGGGAATCTAGAACAATTTCGTCGTTGCCCGTCGAATCCTTCCCTGAGATAAGGCTATAAATTCGTCCAAACGCCCCGTTCCCCGGCTGCTCATTTATACCGTTTCCCCGAAACAGGAAACAAAGGCCGCTGGCAACTATAAAAAAGAGTAAATTAGACCAAAATAAGGAGCTGGAGGTGCCCGAAAATATCAGTGCGGCGAGATAAGAAAACCACGTACTAAAAAGTAGGCCAAAAAGAAAAGCCCCCGCCAGCCGGTGCTGGACTGAGACAAACGTAAAAAAACGCCGACCGATAGCATCGCCGAGCAGAAACATTAGGAAGAGATATATTATAGCTAGCACAGGTAAATTTGACTGAGGCGATAACTTCTTTCCCTTTGAGAAAGCCGCATTTTATGTGGTCTAGTTTAAGATGTTAAAAAAATAAAGATACCAGATTTCTGCGATAATAAAACTCTTAATCGCGGTTATTTCGGTCAACATGGGAAATAAAATATTCATTCACCCTGATCGCTCGACGGTTTTGGTTCAAAATCGGATGATGTGAGTAGATCTCAGCCAACACCTGCACATCGATAAATATGCTTCTCGATCTGTCTCCTCTGCGTACGTCGCGCGACTATCGTCTGCTGTTTACCGGGCAGCTCGTGTCGTTTTTCGGCTCGATGATGACATTTATCGTCGTGCCTTGGCAAATGTATCAGCTCACGCAGTCGTCCGCGATGGTCGGATATATTTATCTGGCGGAATTTGTGCCGATGGTTGTTTTGGCGTTTATCGGCGGGGCGATGGCCGATTTTCTAGACAAACGCAGAATGCTGCGGCTAACGGAGATCGGACAAACGTCGGTGACGGCGATATTGCTGATAAATTCGCTTTTGCCGAGGCCGCAGATATGGGTGCTCTTTCTGGCTGTGGCCATGCACGCAGGTTTTGCCGCTATACAGCGCCCGGCGTTTGAGTCTTTTATTCAAAAGATCATACCGACGGAGATGATGTCGGCGGTGATGGCGCTCAATTCCATCAGGTTCAGCCTCGGTGCGATAGTGAGTCCGGCGGTTGCGGGAATTATTGCCACGCAATTTAGCTCGTCGATCGCCTACACTTTCGATCTAATTACGTTTATCGCCTCCCTCTGTGCCGTGTTTATGATCCGTGCGGTTCCATCACCGGAGAATGCCGAGAAGCCGAGCTTTCAGTCGATCAAACGGGCGTGGAAATATGCTTTTAGGCGACAGGAATTGGTCGGCACGTACTTTATCGACATCGCCGCAATGTTTTTTGCGATGCCGCAGGCGTTGTATCCGGCCTTGGCCGTCATCTATGGCGACAAATATGTCGGATTTTTCCCGGCGGCGATCGCGGCGGGAGCTTTGGCCGCAAGCCTTACGTCGGGTTGGACGAAAAATATCCACCGGCACGGACTGATGGTTACGATCGCGGCTGTTTTGTGGGGCGTAGCGATAATATTTTTTGGCTTGGTGGACAGTATTGTTCCCGCTTTGCTGTTTCTCGGAGCGGCCGGATTTTTTGACATGATCTCCGGAATCTTTCGCGGTTCTATCTGGAACCAGACCATTCCGAACTACCTTCGCGGCCGCTTGGCGAGCATCGAAATGATGAGCTATCTCACGGGCCCGATGCTCGGCAGTGCTAAGATGGGAATCGTCGCGGAAAAATTCGGCGTCAGGAACGCACTCGTATCAGGTGGTGTTTTGTGTGTTGTGTCGGTGCTCGGAGCAGCACTGTTTCTGCCGAAGTTCGCAGCCTATGATGGCCGCGAAGGTATCAAGCAGCGTGAGATCGAGGAAGCGAAGCGCTCTGAAATGCTCCGTGTCTCCGAGGCCGAGTTTTAATTATGGCAATTTTACGAAAACGTCAGATCGAAAATCTCGAACAGATGAGCGGCGAGCAATTGGATGCCTTTCTCGACGCGATGCCGGCGGGGCAAGAATCGATGAGCGAACTGCTCGACTATGTCGAAGACGAGCTTTACGACGAAGAATGCGACCATACTCTGCGTTACTCAATGCGATACATGATGGAGCGCGGTCTCAACTTTCCCAAAATAACCAATTGGCTTAACGAAAACGGCGGCTACTGCGACTGCGACGTTATGAAGCAGATCGGCCCGCTGTGGCGTGCGAAGTTTGGCGATGACTAACTTTTCGCCCTCAGCATTTCTTTCAGATATTTTCCCGTAAACGATTTCTCACTTTTCGCAATCTCTTCGGGTGGGCCAACTGCGACGATCTCGCCGCCGCCGATACCGCCTTCGGGGCCGAGGTCGATGACCCAATCCGCCGTTTTGATCACGTCCATATTGTGCTCGATGACGAGCAAACTGCCCCCGTTGTCGATAAGCGCTCGAAATGCGGTGAGCAGTTTGTTGATGTCGTCGAAGTGGAGTCCCGTTGTCGGTTCGTCGAATATAAAAAGGGTGTTGTTCGCCGTTTTTTGTGCCAGATGCGAGGCGAGTTTGACGCGTTGGGCCTCGCCGCCCGAGAGCGTGGTCGCCGATTGGCCGAGCCGCAGATAGCCGAGACCGACAGCGTCGAGGACCTTTAGCCGCGAGATCAGTTTGCCTACGTCCTTAAAGAACAGGATCGCTTCGCGGATCGTCATTTGCAGGACTTCGTGGATGTTTTTACCTTTGTACTTTACGTCAAGTATTTCCTGCTTGAAGCGCATTCCGCGGCAGTCTTCACACGTCAGCTCGACATCGGCGAGGAACTGCATTTCGATCGTTACCGTCCCCGATCCCTGACATATCTCACAGCGTCCGCCCGGCACGTTGAACGAGAAGTGCGATGCGTTATAGCCTTTGGTTTTCGCGGTGTTTGTCCCGGCAAAAACCTCGCGGATCGC
>JBDSCV010000123.1:0-5429 GCA_039920905.1 Pyrinomonadaceae bacterium | reverse complement strand
GCCATGTGATAGACGCGATCAGTGTCGCGGATCAGCTCTTCCATCAGGCTCGCATTGAGAACCGTGTCTATTATAAGGCGAAAATTCGCCTTGTCGCTGAGGTGCTCGATATTCGAGTAACGTCCCGTCGAGAGATCGTCAATGACCGTGATCTCGTGACCTTCTGCCATAAGTTTGTCCGATAGGTGGCTGCCGATAAACCCGGCACCGCCTGTGATTAGTATCTTCATAAACTCTTAGTTTACCTTAACAACACCTGCAAAGTACGCAACTGTTTTCTTTAATCCCTCGGCCAGCGGTATCTTCGGCGTCCAGCCAAGCAGGTTCTGGGCCCGCTCGATATTCGGTTTCCGCTGTTTTGGATCGTCCTGCGGCAGCGGTAAATATTTGACCCTTATATCCTTACCGGTCATTATACCGACCTCATCTGCAAGCTCTTTCATCGTAAATTCACCGGGATTACCGAGATTTACGGGCATATGAATATCATCGCCTTCGGCGTTCATTAGCCGGATAATACCGTCAACCAGATCGCCGACATAGCAAAACGAACGGGTCTGCGTACCGTCGCCGTAGATCGTTAACTCTTCGCCGCGTAGTGCCTGAACGATAAAATTTGATACGACACGGCCGTCGTTTTCGAGCATTCGCTCGCCGTAAGTGTTGAAAATACGCACGATACGCGTACCGACTCCGCTCTGGCGGTGATAATCCATCATCAAAGTCTCGGCGACGCGTTTGCCTTCATCGTAACAACTGCGGAGACCGATGCAGTTGACGTTGCCGTGATAATCCTCGGTTTGCGGGTGGACAAGCGGGTCGCCGTAAACTTCCGATGTCGAGGCCTGTAAAATACGCGCCCTGACACGTTTTGCAAGCCCAAGCATATTGATCGTGCCCATCACATTGGTTTTGACCGTCTTGATCGGATTGTATTGATAATGGACAGGCGACGCCGGACAGGCGAGGTTGTATATCTGATCAACCTCAAGCAAGATCGGCTCGGTCACATCGTGACGGACAAGCTCAAACGCTTTGTTATCAAGCAGATGAGCAATATTGACCTTGCGGCCGGTAAAAAAATTATCGAGACAGATAACCTCATTGCCGTCATTGATTAGGCGTTCGCAAAGGTGCGAACCGATAAACCCGGCTCCGCCGGTAACGAGTATGCGCATAGAGATAGTTTAACCACAGAGACGCTGAGACGCACAGAGAAGAAATGAATAAATCCGCATAAAACGGTGAATTTGAAATCGAGGCGACCAATATTGAACGGCTTTTTTTGCTTTACTCTGCGTCTCCGCGTCTCTGCGGTGAAAAATCATTTTAAGTTCTTTTCAAAGAAACCCAAAATCCGTGTGTATTCATCCGTCCAGCTTTCCGGCCTGACAAAGCCGTGGTTTTCGGACGGATACAGCATCGCTTCGAAATACTGCGTCTTGCCGAGACGGATCAGTTTTTCGATCATCCGCTGTGAATCCTGAACGTGAACGTTGTCGTCAACCATACCGTGAAGTATCAATAGCGGACGCGTCAGTTTATCTGCATATGAGCTCGGTGAGCTGCGTTTGTAGCCTCTGGATTTTTGTCGGGAAATCCAAGCCGCTGTGCCGTGTAAACTGGTGACGACGCATAGTAATTTTTCCAGTCAGACACTGGCCGCAAAGCCGCCGCCGCTGCGATCTTTTCCGGTGCCCGCATCGCCAGCATCTCGGCCATAAACCCGCCGTAGCTGCCGCCGTAAACGCCCACCTCTGCCGGATTTACCGCAAAATTTTTAACCATAAAATCTATCGCGTCGATATGGTCGTCATAATCTTTGCCGCCCAGAAAATCATAAACATCGGTCCGCCAATCCCGCCCGTAACCCGACGAACCACGATAGTCGATGTCGAGCACGACGTAGCCCCGCTGCGTCAGCAACTCGTTAACATAAACTCCCGATATTACCGTCGGCATTTTCGACTCCGAGGCCGCCTGAGGCGATCGATCATACCGAGATTACGTTCCGACCAAGGCATGCTTTCACTAGAAACTAATCCTTCGGTGGTGACTATTGAAAACGAGCGTGAAGCAGGCCCTTTCATAGTCGAAACAAAAATGACCGCATTATCGGGTGCCTCCGCCCACCTTGCCCACTCGACCTGCCAGTCGCCTTTTGTAAGCTGTTTGATAACGGGTGTCGTCGAATAACCCGGATCGGTCGGATTTTCCTGACGAATTACGCCCGTCGAGTTCGACTCAGCCATCCGTTTTTCGAGCGTGGCGAGATAGATGTGGTTGTAGCCGTCCTTTTCGGAGCAGAAGAAAAGTTGACTCGCGTCCTTCGGATTCGGCTCGAAGATAGCCGAAAGCGGTGCCTTCCATTTGTCGTCGGTCTCGTCCGAAATGGTGATGATCTTCTCGTCTTTGCTGCCGACGTTATGGACGTAAAATAGCTGGCGCCGCTTTGTGTCTTTATGGACGCGATCAACGATCAAACTGCGGCCATCGGCGGCCCAGACCATGCGGCGAAAATTACTTACGCCCTCGCTTTTGGGCAGCTTGATTTCAGCCGGAGTGTCGCGGTTGCCGTCGGTCGGCACAGCAAACACCTTTTGCTCCGACCAACCCCGCCGCATCGTCGGGGCCTCGACAAACTCACCGAGATAATTCGGCACGAACAGCGCCCGCTGTTTCGACGTGTCCGACACAATATACGCAAGCATCTTGCCGTCCTTCGAGACGGACGCACCCTGTACCGAGATGAATTTGCCTGATCGGCCTCTTTTGTGAGCTGGACGGTCGTTGCGTCGGCGATATTCAGCACAAAGATGTTCCCGCTCTGCTGGTAAAGGATACGGTCGTTGTCGAGAAAGCGCGCCGCAACTTCCGGTGCCTGGGTTTTTGTGATGCGTTTGGGCTTAGACCTCTGTACCCAGTCGTTGTAGTCCATTCGGGCGACGTTGAGACGATTCTGAGAGCCCAAGAACTCTTCAATCTTTTCGAGAACGCGCTCCCTCGATAGATATCCTTGCGTCGGTTCTTTCGCAGGGAATATCTGCTCAAATATCTCCCCCAACGAACTCGCCGAATTAACAATATTGTCGGGAATCTCATCCGACGCGTTAGATCGCAAAACCGAGTTCTGCTCACGCAGTCGACCAAATCTCGCCTTGTAGTCATTCGGAATCGTCCCGACGCGAGCAAAGATCTCCGCTACGACATCCGACATACGAAGTGCCACTGCCCTGAGATTCTCGACATAAGCGTGGGAGAACTCGGAATCTCCGCGTTCATGACATATATGTCTCCACCATATGAAAACACCAGCTTTCTCGAATCAGGCGACCATTCGAAGTTGCCGAGAGGGTTCTCCCGGGCCTTTGCAAAATCATCACGCACCGTCAGGTCGTAGTCGAGTTTATTTTCGGGCGTTGGCGTGACGGCTGGTTTTGGCAGGTCGCTGAGACGGAGAATTATTTGCGGCTGTCCGCCATTTGTCGGGACCATATAAAGGGCGCACGGCAATTTGCCCTCGGCATTCCATAGATAAACGACCTTCGTCCCATCAGGCGACAACTTTTCCGCCTCGACCCGCATCCCGGCGATCGAAGGCTCGGCCATGATCTCGCGGACGGTTAGGTTTTGAGCCGCGATACTGGAAACCAAGGACATGGCCAGGGCATACAATAATATCCTCGAGGCTAAAGAGATTTTGGGTTTCATTTTCTTTGAATTCTTCTTTTTTGTTATTCTTCGTTCAACTCGGCTTCACGCAGCGCATACAAAACTTTTAATCCCGGTCCGTCCTTAGGCCGGGCAGCAGCTTCTTTGGCAATTATTAAGCTTGGAATTGAAAGAATTTGGGTCGGAAATCCGTCCAGATCAACAGTAATGGATTGTTTCAACAAGTCGTCATAACTCCCGATGCCTTTGACCTCACCTAAAAAATCGACATCTCCCATTGACGTTTCGAAAGTAAAGTTAGTGCCGTGCTGGAGAGTCGTCCAATCAAAGACGAACGGAAGTTCTTTATTCAGATTACGCGGCCACGGAGCTAGCGGACCTAGTACATTAGCCAAATTTTGGAGATTATCCAGCTCACGGCAATAGGAGATGTCCAGATCCTCGGTAATGTAGTTTCCACCATGGCTACGAATCGCAATTCCTCCCACGATCACAAATCGTACGCCACCTGCGCTTAGGAGTCGAGCTATTTCGAAAAGGTTAGTCATGAAGTCGCCATCTTCCGTGCCGCCTTCGCCCGTCGCATGGCCTCCGCAAATTTCAACATCGAATTCACACCGTCATCATTCTTCTTTATCCGCTCTGCCGGTGTCAGCCGAAGATTCTGAACCAGCTGGGTCAGATCAATTCCGTAGTCGCGAGCCTCAGCGATTCTGCCTCCGGGTCTCGGATTCAATAATTTCTCTTCAGCGGTTCTGTTCATAAGTATATTTTACGGCAATTCCAACGCTGCTGCACGTTTTTCTGTTTTCTGCGGCTCGGTCAGCGAACCGTATTCATAGATGGCGTTTTCCCATGTGCCGTACATTGCGTTGGGCAGGACTATCCAGCGTTTTCCCCAATCGGTTTTGATCTTATCCACTTCGCCGAAGCGTTCAGCGATGGTTCTTTTCTCAAATACGTTAGAAAGGTCGTCGAGGTTATCGCCCATCAACAGCACCATGCGATATCTGGCTGAGATCGCCGTACGGCGGTTTTCTTTGCTTGCTTCGGCGGTTCGCAGTATCACGTTGTCCAACGACACGTCGTTAAATCCGACATTCTTGAGATTGTCTATGGTGGCTTGTTTTTGAATCTCAGAGCGATTTGACACGAAAAACACTTTCACGCCCATCGATACGGCATAATTTAGAAATTCGACAGCACCCGGAATCGCCTTCGCCTTACGCATCTCGCCCCAGGCGAGCCAGTCTTTAATATTGAATGGCGAACGCGTTTTGATTCCGTACGCCTGTGCCGGAGAATTGTCGAGGACAGTTTCGTCGATGTCAACAACGACGGCGCGCGGACGCCTTCGCTCTTCTTTTGGCAATTTCTTAAGATTCTTTTTGTCGAGATCGGCGTCGAGCTGCCAGTGTGCGAGATTATACGCCTGATACGTCAGTGCCCGATACTCAGCCGCTTTTTGCATATACAGCACGGCCCCGACCTGATACTCGTTGTCCGCTGTTGCCTGCACCATCGGCGCGCCCGGCTGAGCGGTCGAGATCGTAACGAAATATGTGGCCGAAACCGAACAAAAGATCAATGCGAGGGCGTAGAGATTTTGTTTTAATTTCATATTGATATTTGAGACCTCGTTTTGAATTGATTATAAATGGTTTATGCCCAAAACGCCGAAAGAAAAACCGGAGATCGATAACGAGAAAAACGACGCCCGTGAAATAGCGTCGTGGAGAAAAGATCAAAAAGAGCGC
>JBDSCV010000122.1:0-8445 GCA_039920905.1 Pyrinomonadaceae bacterium | reverse complement strand
CTCCATCGTCGTATGTCCGCGGCCGCGATAATAGTTGATAAACTGCTGGATCATCGGGTGGACCTGAAACGAAAACCCGAGTGATTTATTGGCGACGGCGTATTGGATCTGTTGATATTGCTGCTGGGCGATCGGATTGCCCTCAACCTGAAGTTCATCCGGCGTAAGCTCAAGCTTTGAAAGCTCATCAAGCGGTGATGGCTCAAATTCCTGGTTATTAAATCCGATCTTGGTTTGATTCGCCGGCGTTCCATTAATCGCCACGGTGTTGGCGGACGGCGGGCCGATCAACTTAATAGCTGAGTTTCGCGTAACTTTCGCTACATTGTCGGCCAAAAGGGAATCGATGTTCCAACTACATGTCTGAGCTAGATTTTTGACCTGGGGTAGATCTTTGTCTGAGGGAAATTCGATCTTATATATCGTCTCTATCAGCTGGTTGTAGCAGCCCTGCAATTTCTGTTCACGCTGGATATTTAAGGTTGAATAAAGGAAAACCTCTACCGATTTGTTGAATTTCTCACCGGCAACTGTCCGGTTCTCATCAACATAGGCAAGCAAGCCTTCCTTAAAAGACATGCCCGCCTTATGCAAAACCTCATTGACCGCTTCCTGAGCCTTAACTACATCCTGTGTGCGCGTTTCATTGCTCGATCTCGAACTGGTTACTTGAGCACTCGACATCGAGCTAAATACCAAAAATATAAATGCTGTAAAACTTAAAACTTTATAAATGCTTATCTTCATTAATAATTTTAACGCTACCAAATCTCAAAAGTTCCGCATGTTCTACCGGGAGGTATATGCGGGATATTAGCCTCTTGAATATAGCATTTTCGAGTTCGCCAGTCAAAGTCCAAACGGCATGCAACGGGAGCCGCGACGTCATAAGGCCTTTTGCGTTTTGGCTTTCGTCTTCTGGACCGGTATTTTGCTCTCGCGAAGAGCCGCGTCGAAGACCTGACGCACGTTCTCAACAAATATAAACGTCAAATCGTCGCGTACTTCCTGCGGAAGGTCTTCGAGATCGCGTTCATTCGGCGCGGGCAGAATAACGGTTTTAATTTTAGCCCTCCGCGCTGCAAGGAGCTTTTCTTTGACGCCGCCAACCGGGAGGACGTTGCCGCGCAATGTGATCTCGCCGGTCATTGCGATATCTTTTCGCACGGGACGCTGCGAAAGCACCGAGACAAGCGCGGTTGCCATCGTAATGCCAGCGCTTGGCCCGTCCTTTGGTATCGCACCTTCCGGCAAATGGATGTGTATGTCAAAATTATCAAGCACGGTCTCGTCAATGCCAAGGTCTTTTGATCGCGCCTTTGCATACGAGAACGCCGCCTGAGCCGACTCCTGCATCACCTCGCCAAGCTGTCCGGTGAGCAGCAACTTGCCTTTGCCTTTGGTTTTGAGCGCCTCAATAAACAAAATATCGCCGCCGACCGCCGTCCAGGCAAGACCCGTTACCGTCCCGATCTCATCTTTTTTGAGTGCTCCTTCGTTAAAGATTCTCGACACACGTAGAAAACTTCTGAGATTATCGACGGTGATCCGCATCTGGATAAACTCACCCTCAAGCTCGGCCTTTGAGCGGGCAATTTTACGGCAAACCTTGCCGATCTCGCGTTCGAGCTGGCGAAGTCCCGCTTCCTGAGTGTATTCCGAGATAATTTTTGTTATCGCTTTTCGTTCAAACTTTACATCGTTTTTTGCCAGGCCATTTTCCTCGATCTGTTTCGGGATGAGGTGGCGTTTGGCGATCTCGAGCTTTTCTTCCTCGGTGTAGCCCGACAACGAAATGATCTCCATCCTGTCGCGCAGAGCAGGCTGGACCGTATCCAGAACGTTCGCGGTCGTCATAAACATCACGTTCGACAGATCGAAAGTAATGCCCAGATAATTGTCGCGAAACGAAGAGTTTTGCTCAGGATCAAGCACTTCGAGTAAAGCGCTCGACGGGTCGCCGCGAAAATCGGCGCCGACTTTGTCGATCTCATCGAGCATAATGAGCGGATTATTGGTTCCGCCCTGCTGTATAGCCTGGATGATCCGGCCCGGCATGGCACCGACATAAGTCCGGCGATGACCGCGGATCTCGGCCTCATCATGCAGCCCGCCAAGCGAAAGCCGAACAAATTTTCTATTCAAGGCCCTGGCAACAGAGCGTCCGAGCGAAGTCTTACCCACTCCCGGAGGGCCGACGAGGCAGAGGATCGAGCCTTTTGGTTTTTCGCGCAGTTTGCGAACAGCGAGGGATTCGACGATGCGCTCTTTTACACGTTCTAGGCCGTAATGATCGTCGTTTAGTATCGTTTCCGCCTTTTTAAGATTGAGATTATCCTTCGACGCTTTCGACCACGGCAGATCGGTCATGATATCGAGCCAATTACGCAGCGTCGCCGTTTCTGCTGTGTCCGGGTGCATACGCTCGAGTTTTTTAAGCTGCCGAAGCGACTCTTCCTCAGCACTTTCGGGCATTTTTGATTTCAGTATCTTGTCACGGTACTGCTCGATTTCCTCGTATAGCTCGTTTCCTTCTCCGAGCTCTGCTTGAATTGCCTTCAATTGCTGCCGCAAAAAATACTCCCGCTGGGAACGGTCGATATCCGCCCGAGCCTGCGTATTTATTTCCTGCTGGACAGTTAGGACGTCGATCTCTTTGCTGAGAAGGTCATTGACCCGCCGAAGACGCGGGTTTGGGTCCTCAACATCCAAAACGGTTTGTGCATCTTCGACTCTGAGTTCGAGATTTGAGGCGGCGAGGTCGGCAAGACGGCCCGCGTCATCAAGGTTGGCGATGATCGCGAGAACCTCGGGTGAGATATTTTTGCCCAAGGAAGCGGCACGCTCCATCGAACCACGAACATTTCGCACTAGAGCTTCAACCTCAAGCGAATTTTCCGGCGCGAGCGGCTCGATGATCGGCGTAACCGAAGCTTTTACGTATTCGCCGCTGCCTTTGACCGAATCGACACGGCACCTCGAAAGCCCTTGTATCAGGATACGGATGCGGCCATCCGGCAGCTTGAGCATCCGCATGATGATCGCGACGGTGCCGATCGCGTAGAGATCGTCCTGCTCAGGCTCCTCTTTATTGACATCTTTTTGGGAAACAAGCAGTATCATCCGATCTTGTCCGAGGGCCTGTTCGACCGCGCGGATCGAACGGTCACGCGACACAAACAGCGGCACGATCATGAAAGGATAAATAACAATATCGCGCAACGGAAGGACCGGTAACTCAGCCGGAATCTGCATCATCGGCTCAATTGCGTCCGCCTCGGTCAAGACAATTGGAAGTTCGTCGATTTCAACCATAACCTTATATGTTAGGAAAATTGACAGGAAAGGGCAAAGTTAGGATTTTTAACGCAACGGCGCAAAGTCGCGAAGACGCAAAGGAAACAAAATTAACCGGGAGCCAAAAATAGCATTTTTTCCTTGCGTCTTACCGACTTTGCGTTAAATCTCTCTTACTTCTTCTTTTTCTTCTTGTCCGCAACGGTAGGTTTGCGGGAGCCGACGAGGACTTTTAGCTCGCTCATGAATTCGGATACATCGGCAAATTCGAGATAAACTGAGGCAAATCGGACATAAGCGACCTTATCGAGGGTTTTGAGCCGCCGCATGATTATCTTGCCGATCTCGCTGGTCGGCAGTTCGCGGTCGAGCGAATCCTGCACGTTTTTTTCGACCTCATCGACTATCGTTTCTAATTGTCCGGTCGAAACGGGGCGTTTCTCAGCCGCCCGAAAAAGTCCCGACAGCACTTTATTCCGATCCCAGCTTTCGCGTTTGCCGTCCTTTTTGACGACCATGTATGGGATCTCGTCGATGCGTTCGTATGATGTAAAACGGCGGCCGCACCCCAGGCATTCGCGGCGCCGGCGAATCGAATCGCCGTCCTTCGATTCGCGGGAATCTACGACCTTATCTTCGATATGTGAGCAAAATGGACAGCGCATAATTCAACCCAGTCCAAGGTCGTACGTTCAAGGCCCAAAGTTTAGTCCGACCTTATCAGACCTTGGAGATTGAACCCTAAACATTGGACTCTTCCGCAAAATCCGGCGAATCCGATTCGATTTCACGCTCGGCGTTCTCGCCCGAGAGCAGACTTCGAAACTTTTCAATACTTATATCACCATGAAAGAGATAATATAACCCAAAAAATACCGCCGGTGCGAAATAAACGAGATGCATTACGATCGAGACCGCCGCTGCGATCTCTCGATCGACGCTCAATAATATCAAACTGCCCGCAGTCGCTGCGTGAAACGCACCTGCGGCTCCGCCCGGCGTCGGTACGAGCGAACCCAAAGATGCTACGCCCATCACGAAGGTAGAATCAAAAAAACTCATCGGTAAGCCGAACGCCAGCAGCACAAACCATGTCGGCACAGCGATCGAGAGCCAGAGGACTAGCGTCCAAAACGACGCCAAAAATATTTCCCAAGGGCTTTTCAGAATTTCGAGCGAGGTCGCAAGTTGCTTTAGCAAGCTCAAAAAAACGGAACGGATGCGGGCCGGGACAAATTTCCTATCGGTAATCCTCTCAAACCATCCAATGATCGCCGCCGATCTAAAATGGTAAACGATCAACGAAACAACCCCGAGCAGCGTCGCGGCGAGCAAAACATTTCCAGCAAGTTTGACCGAGGCAAACTCCGATTCGTGTCCTGCCGGTGCCTTAAACCAGATCAGGCTTATCGAAAAAAAGCAGATAAGCGAAGCAAGATCAAAGACACGCTCGACAAAAACCGTGACAAGCGCGGCTCCTGGCCGCACACGCCAGTCAAGCATCGGGAGCCACATCGGACGAACGATCTCACCAGCACGGCCGACCAAAAACATAGCTGCAAAGCCGACCGTAGTCGTTGCAAAAAGAGCACTTAGCCTTGAAGCAGTGATGGGCCGCAGCAGCACCTGCCACCGCACGGAGCGGATGAAATAGCCAAAGCAAATACCGAGCAATGCCAGTCCGAGATAAAAGGGATCTGCCTTTCGCAGGCTGACACTAACCTCTCGCCAGTCTAAATTCCGGCCGAAAAACCAAAAAATAAACACCGCGAACAGAAACAGAAGAATAAATTTTAAGTATTTGCGCAAAACCTTTTGTTAGATATCCGAATAAGGAAATAAAAACAAAAGATACCGTATTTAAATCGAACACCTAAATCCGTGGTTCGCTTAAAGTGTTTCGAGCGATAAATTCAGCAAGTCGAAGGCGTATTTCGTCGCGCACGCGGCGGAAGACGGATAAAACTTCGTCGTCGGTTCCGGTGGCTTCGGCGGGGTCTTCGAAGCTCCAGTGGATGCGTGTGGCTTGGCCGGGGAAGACCGGGCAGTTTTGGGCAGCGTGGTCGCAGACGGTGATTATGTAGTCGAACGGTGTGCCGAGGAATTCGTCGAGGCATTTTGAACGATGAGTAGTGATGTCGATACCGATCTCAGCCATTACCGCGATGGCCTGCGGACGAACGAAACTCGCGACGGTTCCGGCGCTTTCGACTTCGAAACGGTCGCCGGCGAGATGCCGCAGTAGGCCTTCGGCCATTTGACTGCGGGCGGAGTTTCCGGTGCAGAGGATCAGAATTCGCTTTTTTTTCGTCATAAATCCTTAAATCACAATAGCTGGGAGGATGTCTGAAAAGTCGATAGAGTGACGATCTCTCCCTGTATTTCGTAAAAAACGGAATCGGAAAACTCAACAAACTCTGCATAAATCTCTGCGGCCTCAGCGTTTATCAGAATTTTAACGCGGAGGCCGCAGAGTCGGACGCGGAGTTCGATGAGTTTTTAAAGACTTTTCAGACAGCTTCTTGGTTCCACCATAATTACTCGTCAAAGTATAAATAAACGCGACGCTGTGTCGTCGAGCCGTGAGCTGAAGATAACGCCATTTACGTTTACGGTGACAATGATCGGCTGATCCCCGGCAAACTCAAGAGTCGGCGGAATCTGAAAGTCAAATATGTAGACACCCGGCTCGACAAGCGACGGACTGGTTAAGATATTTACCCCTGTAATCGTGATATCGCGGATTCTAACTGAAATAAGAGAACTCGGAACTCCCTCCACTCCGGTCAGATAAATACGCAAAACGCTAGGCACCAGCATATTTCCTCTTCGTCTGATCGTTCGAATGACAAATGGCTCCGTCGTTTGAACCGTGTTTGTAGAGTTAAAAAGTCTGGCCCGTCCGTCCGGGGTGGCCGTCATCGTCGTGTTAAAGACATCGGGCCGTGTCGGAACGATCGTCACATAACTTTTGATCGACGTGCCGTTATTATTCACTACTACTTGGTATGGCGTTCCAGCCGTTGTGCTGGAAAGAGCCATAGGAACGACAAATAATATACGGGTTGGACTGACGGATTTCAGTCCGCAGGCAGCACCGTTTATGCTCATCGATATTCCGCTCAGCTCAATCGGCAGATTAAAACGCCGGTTAATAGAACCTACAGCGGTGCGCGAAACAACTGCCGGGCTTATCGCTGCGGGGAAGTCCATGATCGCCAACATTCCTGGCGAGATGCCGAGAACCGCAGCCGGCGTGACAGGTGTCGGAGTCGGACTCGCGGTTGGCGACGGGGTCGGGGTCGGCGTTGGCGTAGGAGTTGGCGTCGGTGAAGCGGAAGGGTTGGCGGTTGGTAAGATCGGCAATCCGCTGGCCCCGGTGAGGATATTTCCCATAACCGTCGACTCGGTGGTTACGGGTGGTTGAATGAAATAATAAACCTCTGACAGCTGATCAAAATTTCCCGTCCCAAGTTCCGTCAAGGAAAGATTAAAGGTCATTCGCCGGATCGAATTACTAGGAAATAGCTGGGTTGAGGCAAGGAATGAACTTGGCGTTGGAAACTTTGCCAGACGTGTAAATGTCGCGGTTGCGGGTGCTACGTTGAGAGGATACGAGTAAATTTGAGCCGGACGATCAGTGTTTGGGTTCAAACCGTCTGAGGCAGTTGTCGCAACGGTACCATCCGGCTTTATGTTAAGCCGGGTCTCAAGTACGAGTGTGGACGGGGTTCCGCTGCTGTTATTATCCGTAAAACCCGGGTATCTGGCTAAATCCCCGCCTCCCGCTCCCGCGTCAGCGTCACTTCTTGCGCATATTCGGCGAAAGGTATTTGCCGTAGCATCATACAAATAAAGCGCGAATGAAGTATAGTTAGTGCCGCTATTTTCCGCAGCCAAATCTGCATAGGAGTCAAAAGCGATAAAACGCCCATCGCGGCTCATACGCCGGCCCAAGTCAAGGATATTGACGGGATCACCGGGATTTGTGGAAGCGGTCGTGGTCACCTGTCTTTTAATACCAGCGGGTGAGCCTGTCGCATCGAGATCTGAAAAAAAGATTTCCTCGTTTCTGGCTGTCGGCGGATTATTGCCGCCGGTCATCCCGACGATCGGGTTATCACCCGTACTCGTAAATGCCACGCGCAATCCGTTGCCGGAGATCGTGGGATTTTTGTTATATATCGGATTTGAGATCGGCCCTCGCGGTGTCCTGGTAACCTGACCTAAAGTGGCAACTAACGGAGTGGTAAGACGTATGCTTCGCTTCACCGGAGCCGCCGCAACGGTACCGCGAACGTAGGTAAATATTTCATCGTTGTCATCGGTCGGCGGGGCATTTCCGATCGCCGGAACCAAATCACGGGTAGAGGCGAACGCGATCACATTGCCATCATCACTGATACTTGCATCGTGATTATCATCTGCAATAAATGGGCCTGATATGGTGCTTCCCGGCCGTGGAGTTTGACTGGTGTCAGTATTCGTCACTCGTATAAAAGTTCCTCCGGCCAATTCCGCGAAGGTTTTCTCGTCACCCGCCGATAGGTCAGCTACGGTCGAATAGGCCGGTATCTGGTAGAGCCACATCTCCAAATTGCCGTCTGTCGTAAGCGGATTTGCACCCGGTGTCGGCGTCGGGACTGGAGTGCCGGTCGGAGTTGGGGTTGGCGACGGGGTTGGTGTCGGAGATGTAAACGCATTGCCGTCAAATGATCCCGGATTTGTTGAATTAGGAGTGAGGGGACGGGACGTCGTCGCGTTAGAGCTAAATGCGATCCATCTGCCATCGTTACTAATGACGGGTCTTGTATTTACGATTACGACGCGAGTATTGTTAAACGTCCCGCCCAACTGGGTATCGAAAAGTACACTTTTGGTGTCGGTGATCTGAAAGATGCGGCGCTGTGCATAATCAAATAAAAATATCTCCAAGTTATTATCGGCATTGCGGGGATTCTCGGTCGCGAGATTGGCAGTGGACTCAAAAACTACAAATCTGCCATTTCCACTCATCCCGCCCGTAAAAGATTCGGACGCAGAACTCGACAGTTGGCCGATAACTGAGTCAGCCGTTCCTGAAGGAACAGTTTGCCCATCCGTGTTTACGACAGATAGGCTAAGAAAAATAATCGATGATAAAAGCAA
>JBDSCV010000121.1:0-8421 GCA_039920905.1 Pyrinomonadaceae bacterium | reverse complement strand
GTTCCACGTATCGAGACCGGCGACAGCGGACTGGTCGCGGTCTCAACGCACGAACAGGCTGAAATAGTTGTGTCCGCAACGGTCGGCGCCGTCGGTTTTGTTCCGACACTCAGAGCGATTGAGGCCGGAAAGCGAGTTGCCCTTGCCAACAAAGAAACGCTCGTTATGGCCGGCGAATTAATGATGGCCGCCGCTAAGAGATCGGGTGCCGAGATCTTACCTGTCGATTCCGAGCATAATGCTATTCACCAGTGCCTTCGCGGCGAATCGCGGGGCGAGGTGAAAAGACTCATCATCACCGCATCAGGCGGGCCGTTTCGTAATAAAACAAAAATCGAGATCGAGAACGCAACCCGCGAAGAAGCTCTAAATCATCCGAACTGGAAGATGGGTGACAAGATCACCATCGACTCGGCCACATTGATGAACAAAGGACTCGAGGTCATCGAGGCCAAATGGCTGTTCGGATTTGAGGCCGATCAGATCTCTGTAGTTGTCCATCCGCAATCGGTCGTCCATTCGATGGTCGAGATGGTTGACGGTTCTATCATTGCGCAGATGGGCGTGACGGATATGAGACACGCGATTCAATACGCTCTGACCTATCCGACGCGGACGGCCAATTGCACGCCGCCGCTTGACCTCTCACAGCTCAGCCGTCTGGACTTTGAAGAGCCCGACCTCGACAGATTTCCATGCCTAAAATTAGCGTATGAAGCCCTGCGGTCGGGCGGAACGATGCCGACAGTATTAAACGCGGCAAACGAAACGGCGGTGGAGGCATTTCTCGATGGCAAGATCAAGTTGTCCGAGATCGCCCGGATCAACGAAAGCGTGATGCGAAGCCACACAAGACAAGATGCCGCCGATCTGGAAACCATTTTGTCCGTTGACCGTGCCGCTCGAACCATCGCAAACGAGCTTTTGTCTGCGGCGTCGAGTGCGGCGGCTATATCGAACTAATTTGACTCGTCTTGCACGCGGTCTTAAACTTTAGTGACAACTGCGCCCGCCAAATGTGGTTCTAATTGGCGATGCTATTTTAAGGAATTTTATTAAATGTCAGACATCTTAATCGCAATCTTAGCTATTCTTTTTGTTCTCGGTGTTGCCATCAACATTCACGAGTTTGGCCACTTTATGGTTGCCAAATTATTCGGGATGCGTGTCGAGGCGTATTCGTTTTTCGGGCTCGGGCCGCGTGTTTTTGGTTTTAAGATCGGCCACACAGACTATCGGATCTCGGCGATTCCGCTTGGAGCATACGTCAAACTTTACGGTGACGACGCCACAGGGCCACTTGAGGGTGGCGTCAATAAATCGGAGTCCGTGCCGGAATCTGAACTTTACGAGCTGCGTCCCCGCTGGCAAAAGTTTCTCGTGATGCTCGGTGGTCCATTTATGAATATCATGCTCGCCCTCACTATCCCGTTCGTGATGGCTTTGATGTATGGTGTTCCGGCGAATCCGTCGCCGATCGTAGGGTTTGTAAAAACCGGCGGCGCTGCTGACACAGCGGGCATAAAGGCAGGTGACAGGATAGTAAATTTTGACGGCGTCGAAAATCCGTCGTGGGATCGTATCCAGGACGACGCCCTGCTCGTGCCTGAAAAAGAAGTGCCGATAACGGTTGAACGACAGGGACAGCGAACCTCGTTGAAGATCACGGCGACCAAGATTACCGAGCACGGGCAATCCGGCGGCTTTCTTGATATGGCCGCTGACGCCGGTACTGAGCCGGTTGTCGTCGGAAATATTGACGCGACAATGCCGGCGGCGGAGTCCGGGCTGCAAAAGGGAGATTGGATCACATCGGTCAATGACAAGGCGATCCGCAACAGCCAGGAAATGAAGATATTGGTCGGCGAATCAAAAGATCAGCCGATCAAGCTCATCGTCAATCGCGACGGACAGCGGAGCGAACTTACGACTCACGCGGTGCAAAAAGACGGCGAATGGCGTATCGGCATTGCCTTCGATCCAAACTTGATGAGTACCCGCGAGCCGGTCGGGGTTATGGGTGCCGGTAAAGAGGCCGTCAATCAAAACCTACGTATTTTGCGGCTTACGGGCAAGGCTCTCGGCCAGGTCGGTACTGGCGAACGCTCGGCGCGAGACACCGTTTCTGGCCCGATAGGCATCGGTCAGGTCATTATTACGACGGTTTTCGCAAGCGGCTTTTTTGGGTTGCTTGGTGTTTTGATGGCTATCAGCCTGAGCCTCGGCGTGATGAATTTGCTTCCGATACCAATGCTCGACGGCGGACAGATCATGGTGCTTGGCATCGAGAAAGTGCTTTCGTGGTTTGGTAAGACGCTATCTATGGTCGCAAAAGAACGCATTCAGCTGACCGGCCTCGCGATTGTACTCTTGCTAATGGTGACCGTCATTTTCTTTGACGTTTCACGTATCGTTTCCAAATAATTCTATGGCCAGAGTTACAAGACAGGTTATGGTGCGTGACGTTCCGATAGGCGGTGGAGCCCCGGTCGTCGTGCAATCGATGACCAAAACCGACACGACCGATGTGGACGCGACCATTTGCCAGATCGAAGAAATGGTCGAGGCCGGATGTGAGATCGTCCGGATCGCCGTGCCCGATGATGACGCGGCGGCGGCGATGTATGAGATCAGAAAACGAACGAATGTGCCAATAGTTGCCGACATTCATTTTCACTACAAACTCGCCCTCAAAGCTCTCGACGCCGGAATCGACAAACTTCGCCTAAACCCTGGAAACATCGGCTCCATCGACCGCGTCCGCGAGGTCGTGCGTGCCGCTGAGGCCCAAAAAGTGCCGATCCGCATCGGTGTTAACGGTGGTTCGCTCGAAAAAGATCTGCTCAAAAAATACGGAACCGCGACGTCCGAGGCAATGGTCGAAAGCGGCCTCCGCCACATCCGAATTCTCGAAGATCTCGGCTTTTCAAACACGATAATTTCTTTGAAAGCATCGGATGTGAACCGCATGGTCGAGGCTTATCGCCTGATGGCCAAACAGGTCGATTATCCGCTGCATCTCGGCGTCACCGAGGCCGGAACGCCGTTTGGCGGCACGATCAAATCGGCAATTGGCTTGGGAGTGCTGCTGCATGACGGCATCGGCGACACGATCCGCGTCAGCCTCGCGGCCGAGCCGCACGAGGAAGTCCGCGTAGCTTGGGAGATACTTAAATCTCTTGAGTTGCGGAAAAGAGGCGTGACCGTCGTCGCCTGTCCGACCTGTGGACGGCTCGACATAGATAACTTCGTCGAGATAGTAACCGAGGTCGAACGCCGTCTCGCCCACGTTGAGGAACCTTTGCATTTGTCGATTATGGGCTGTGCCGTCAACGGCCCCGGCGAAGCTCACGATTCGCAGCTCGGCATCACCTTCGGACGCAATGTCGGCATGATCTTTAAGGATGGCGTTCCAATGCGTCGTGTCGCCGGTGGCGACATCGTTGAGGAATTTGTCAAAGAGGTCGAAATCCTCCGTAAAGAAGGCTCGGCTGCCAAATCCCTTGTCGAAAACAGTCCTCTCGTGCAGATCACTTAAGGATTATTGCCCGCGAATAACCCGGATAAAGAGAAAAAAATATTCCTTTCTTATTAGACTTGATTCTCGTTATTCGCGGGCAAATCTGTTTATGGAAATAGGATGGTAAACGGATAAATTGGTAGATTACGAATTAAACCGAAGACAAGTAAAACAATCATAAACGTCCACAAAAACCTCGGCCATGTCGGCCACATAGGTAGTCCGCGCCCACGAACGGCTAACAGCAGCATCGACACAAATACCCAGCCAAAGATGACGGCCCACACTGGTATCAAGGCATTAAAATCGACCGCCGTCTCGATGTCCCCGTGAAATAAAGCGTGAAAACCGCGCGTCAAACCACACCCCGGACACGCAAAACCGGTCAATGCAAAAAGCGGGCAAACGGGAAAGAAATGGGCCGTCGAGGGGTTAAGATAGGCCGTAAACACCGAGCCGCCAGCCATCGTCGCGACCGCTCCGGCAGCCAACATGCGCCCGCCAACAGGTTGAACCCCACTGCTAGTCTGCAAAAGGGTCAATGTATTGACAGAATTCATTAGCTTGCTACGGAACAAAATTATGCATCAAAACCCCGCTCACTTTTACCGCTTCGCCTTGCAGCAGCGTCGGTGAAAATTTAGCTGACATCGCAGCGTCGGACGCAGCTTGACGGAGCAAGGGATGTCCCGAAACCGCGTTTGCGGAGATCACATTACCAGTCTCATCAATTACCACCTGAACCGCCACCGCCCCGCCGGCCTTGACCGCGCGAGCTGCGGCAGGATATGCGGGTAACGGCAGGCTTGTCGCCTTGCCATTTATCACACCGCCATCTATCGTTTTGGGGTTGTTATTCGATTCAGATCTGGAGGATCTGAAATTATAAACGATAATTCCAGTGACTCTGACCGGAACACCGCTCAACGTTGTCGGAGAAAAGTTCGCCTTCATAGCTGCATTTCTTGCAGAATCGACAAGAAGCGGATTTGGCGGTTCGGGCTTTATTACCTTGTAGTTTTCAACGTCACCGGAGTTAGGTTTTGGATCCGAAACAATTTTCGACTTATCATCGACAACAGGCTCGGCAGAAATCACATTTCCGTTTTCGTCAATAAGCACCGAGATCTGCACCGTCCCCTCAATTCCGGCAAGACTCATTGCCTCCGTATATTCGGGTTTTGGCAAACTGATCGATTTACCGTTCAAAACGCCGCCACGTATCGTTTTAAACGGATCGGTTTGCGCGGAAACAGCAGAAAAACCAATAAGCAAGAACAATAGAATTCCAACAAAATTATACTTTTTCATGGTCGTTAAACTCCTTATAATTGAAATTTTAGCAGAAAACTACATTTTATTAGACACTATATCCATCAGAAGGTTCCCGAAAAACGTTTTTTACCCCGCCATTGCAACAAACAAATCGTCTGCCGCGATCTTTCGGTTGATATTGACGGCGAGATTTTCTCGCATCGTATCGATTCGGGCGAGCCATGGGGGCAAATCGGCAAGGCTCGAATCTTCGGCCAAGCGTGTCAGTTTGTCTGTGAGGTCGGTGTTTACGACTCGATCGGGGTCACCGCCGGCACGCAGCGCCCAAACGTCGTGAATAAGCGATTGCAGGATATCGAGATTGTCCTCAAAACTGTCTTTATTCTTGGCGTCGTTCAGCTCCTCGGCGATGCGGAGCAAAGCCGCACGGTCGCCGGTCTCGATGACATTTGTGACAACGGCAAGCATCCTTTCACGCTGCGTGCGAAATTTCTCGACATTTATCGAAACCGCCCGGCGGATGCTGCCGCGCGACAATCTGGCCGCAAGCTTTGCCTCGTCGTGCGTAAACGCCCTATCCCCGATCAAAAAATCCTCGATTCCGGCGGTCTCAACAGGTGCGAACCGCAGCGTCTGGCAGCGCGAGCGAATTGTCGGAAGCAGCGAATCGGCCCGCGATGTGATCAGAAAAATATGCGAGGTCGATGACGGCTCCTCAAGCGTTTTCAACAAGGCGTTTGACGCCGCGTCATTCATTTTATCAGCGTCATCGATGATAAAAAAACGGGCAGCGGCTTCGTATGGTCGAAAGTTGGCCTCAGATTCGAGATGCCTGATCGCGTCAACTAAAATGTTGCGATTGTATGGGATCACCATTCCGACATCGGGATGATCGCTAACGACCACACGTTTGTGTGCGTCCTTGTCATCCGGTTTTGGAAACAAAAATACATCGGCCCGGCGGCACGCAGCACAGGCGTCGCACGCCTCGTAGTCCGACGGCTTTGTGCAGATAAATGCCTTAGCCAGTTCTAGGGCAAATTGACGTTTACCGACGCCTTCGTCACCGGCAAATAGTAACGAATTTGGCACACGACCATTGGCCAGTAGATGCCACAGCGTGTGTTTGACGTGATCGTTTCCGGCCAGCTTGCTAAACATTTTAAGTAAGGATTGTCGAGACAACCTCAACAACGCGAGTATGGATTTCCTCTATCGACCCCGAAGCATCGACGATGCAAAACCGCTCCGGCTCACGCTCTGCGATGCCCAAATAGGCCTCGCGGACACGAGTGTAAAACTCGACCGTTTCCTCATCCATGCGGTTCTTTTTCGTCTCGTTTTCATCGCGGTCGAACATTCGCCTTACCGCCGCATCGACCGGAATATCAAAGAATAATGTAAGGTCCGGTTTTAGCCCGCCGGTCGCCAGTTCGATCACTTGCAGTACTTTTTCTTCCGGAAAACCGCGACCGGCGCCCTGATATGCAAATGTCGCATCGGCGTAGCGATCCGAGATAACGATCTTGCCGTTTTCGAGAGCGGGCTTTATAAGAAATTCAACATGCTGCGCCCGGTCGGCGGCAAACGACAAAAGCTCCGCCATCGGGGCAACCGTTTCCCCGGTCTCAAGAAACGCCTCGCGCAGAGCACGTCCTAATGGGGTGCCACCGGGTTCGCACGACGTGATAACTTCAACACCGGCGGCTCGCAAATGCCCGGCCAGCATACTCAATTGCGTCGATTTGCCGCTGCCGTCGATGCCCTCAAACGTTATGAATTTTCCCTTCAAGATGAGTGTTCAGGTGCGGGACGCCGTTCCTGAGAGATCGATGAGATTCCGTGTTTAAATATCAAAACATCAGGCCCGCCAACGTCGAGCAACACAGAAAATTTGTCAAAACTTTTTATCCGGCCCGAAACGGTCGCCCCCTGCAGAAGATGTATCACAACCGAAATTCGCTCTCTTCGAGCCGAGTTTAAAAAGGCATCTTGGATATTTTGCGCAGCCTGCTTTTCCATACCGATTCCTCGAACCAATTAATTATGGGACTGTTTCCCGATTATAACAAATTTCGACTGAGCGGCAACTTTTTTAGTCAGTCACCGGGGCCAAGCCTAAGAAGCTGGCTCCGAATTTGATCGTCATCGCCAAAACCATCGAGCCATCTCACGTCAGGCTCACGTCGAAACCAGGTTAATTGACGCTTCGCATAATTACGGACGTCCTGTTTAGATTTTTCAATCGCCGACACCAGATCACGCTCGCCGCGAAGATATTCGCACACACGTCGATAAGCGTGAGCACCGAGAGCGTTGGTATTGTCTTTAACGCCGTCCGCAAGCAATTGTTTCACCTCATCGACAAGACCCATTTCGAAATGCCGTTTGGTACGCTGATTTATTCCCGCATAGAGCAAGTCACGCGGCGGATTTAACACAAAAAGCTTGATCCGCGACGCAAAATCCGGCGGGGCTTCGCGATTAGGCTGATGCTCGGAGATGCGTTTGCCGGTTTGGTAATAGACCTCAAGAGAGCGCATCGAGCGGACATAATCACGCTGCGGAATTTTCGCTGCGGCTTTGGGATCAAGCTTTGTGAGCATTTGATGAAGGCGTTCCGGGCCGTGCTCTTCATGTTCGGCTCGCAGCTTTTCGCGCAGGGCCGCGTCGGTTTTGGGGCTGTCGAACAAAGGCTGCTGCAGCGTCCGCACATAAAACCCAGTGCCTCCAACCAATATCGGCACCATTCCGCGATCCTCTATCTCAACGATCTTTTCCGACGCATCCCTCGCCCAATCCGCTGCCGTATAATTGACATTCGGATCGACATAATCGATCAAATGATGCGGCACACCGCGTTTTTCGGCTTCGGTCGGCTTTGCGGTCGCGATCTGAATTCCCTTGTAAATTTGTACGGAATCGCAATTTATGATCTCGCCGCCAAGATCTAAGGCAAGCTCAACGCCAAGCGCAGTTTTGCCCGACGCGGTCGGCCCGGCGATGGCATAGATCAATTTTATTTCGTTATTCTCGGCCACGGATTTTCACAGATTAGCACATAAAGGCGACAGCATTATCATCGGTCATCTGCGGCCAGACGTCCGCCTGGCACCTCTTCTCCGCCCTCGGCTTTTACCCCGTCGCCCCGCCTCCGGCCAATACCAACTAGCCAGTCCACCCGTAAGAACCGCCGTGCTGCACCTTGAGAACGGCAAAACGCTGACAATCGAGGCTAAAGACCAAATCGAAATGAACGTTTACGTAAAAAAGGTAACCGTAAACGGCGAAACGCTAAAGCGAAATTATCTTACGCACGCGGAGTTGATTTCGGGTGGCAATATAGTGTTTTATATGACCGATAAGCCCAAATAGTTACTTCCACGATCAACTATGTGCTCGTTTTCTTTTTTGCAGGAAAGTCATGAAAATTATCAACAGAATCTTTATATGCTTAATTCTGATCGTCACGGCGTTGATAGCGGTAACCGGTGCAAGTGCGCAGGCCCCCAGCGCGCGAAAGTCGGGTGGGAACCAGATCTCCGTCACCTATACGGTAGAGCTGAAGGATCCGGCCAAAAAGCTTTTCCATGTTGCTGCCACCTTTGGCAATCTTCGCAAGCCGA
>JBDSCV010000120.1:0-4126 GCA_039920905.1 Pyrinomonadaceae bacterium | reverse complement strand
ATCGTCGACTGGATCGTGTGGTAACCGTAGCCGCGCGGATCGACCTGATCCGGGTTCGTTATGGCGAGGATGCGTTCCTGCTGATATCGCTTGATCTTGCCCGTCTCGATGCCGACATACCATGCCGCGGGGATCAATACCGCCGCCGCGACCAAAGCCAGCACGACATAACGGACCTTGATACCGGAGAGAAAAAACATCGCCGCCAGGATAGGAAGATAGGTTATCGCCTGACCGGCATCTGGTTCGAGCATGATCAGGCCGACCGGCCCGGCAAATATCGCGCCGCCGATCAACATTTCTCTTAGCGTCAAAGTGCGGGCCTTGCGTGCTCCGAAATACTTAGCGAGCATCAGAACGGTCGGAATCTTTACAAATTCGGAAGGTTGAAATTGGCCGACCAGCGGCAGCTTTAACCATGCCTTTTGTCCGTTGACCTGTACGCCCAATGGCGTCAACACCAGCAGGAGCATGACAAGGCCGATCACATAAAATACGGGTGCGGAATCGATCAGGCGCCGGTAGTCCGTAAACGACACCACTAAGAAAGCCACTAAAGCAATGCCGATGCCATAGATCTGCTTTGACCAATAGCTTTCTGTGGGCAGAGCGTTGTGTATTTGCCAAACTCCAAATGAAGCGATCACGATAGCCAACAGTGCAGTCAGCCAGTCAAAATCCCGAAGATCGCGTTTTTCGATGATCGCTACCATTTTTTTATGTGATGCGGAGTATCGAGAATAAGGTGCGGAGGCGATGGGACACAGAGATGGCGGGATTTGACCGCCCGACTTGCCTTACACAACTGAAGTCTGAACGTTCGTATCTCTGCGTCGCGTCTTCTTATTCTCGATACTCCGCGTCATTTCATCGCGACCTCCTGCCCATCTGTTTGTTGCGGACGTTTGGTTAGATATGTTTCGTAAACTGCCTTGACGGCGGGAGCGGCATTGGCCGCGCCGAATCCTGAGTTTTCGATCAATGCGATGACCGAGATCTCCGGCTTATAGGCCGGGGCAAAACTGACAAACCAGGAGTGATCTTTATTTGCTCCAGAGTCCTTACCAACCTCAGCGACCTGCGCCGTGCCTGTTTTTCCGGCAATCTCAAAGTTCGCCATTCTAATGGAACCACCCGTGCCGCCGCCATTTACAACGCCCCACATGCCTTTGAGAACTATGTCCCATTGATCGGGTGCGAGCTCGATCAATTTTGGCTCGGGATGCCGGTAAGAAAAGCCCTGTCGAGCAGCGATATAGGCCATATCGCCCTCTTCGCCGACAGCTCCGATGGACTTAAACTCTTTCAGGAAATGCGGTATAAACTCGAGCCCACGCATACCCACGCTTGAGACCGCACGCAGCATCGAGATCGGCGTGACGACGACGGTATCCTGCCCGATGGAGGCATACACGGTACGAATATCGGCCCACTTGCCTTCGTGTTTAAGGATGTACGGCATCCATGATTTTGGTGTCTGCGGTACTTTTTCATTTGGCAGATCAATGCCTGAGCGATGATCGTAACCGAAAGTTTCAACCATCTTGATGATCCCCTCGACTCCCATTTTCATCCCGAGACGATAATAGTAGCCGTCGCAGGATTTTGTGATCGCGTAACTCAAATTTGGCGAACCGTGATTTCCCATGCACCTGGTGAATTTATTGCCAACCATCAAACCGCCGCCGCATGCGAGGTTTGAATGGGCGACAGTGATCGCGCCCTGCTGAAGTGCGGCGACTGATTCAGGGATCTTCCATGTCGATCCCGGCGGGTAGCGTCCCTGAATGGCGCGGTTGTATAGCGGGCGTTTTTCATCGTGCCAATACTCGGCTATCTGTTTCCGGCCCTCGGGCGTCGAGCTGCCGCGAACAAAAATATTCGGGTCGAATGACGGAGCCGACGCCATGGCCAGAAGTTCGCCGGTGTTCGGGTCCATGGCGATGATGGTGCCGCGTTTGGTTGACGAAGTTTCGAGCTGATGCTCGGCGGTCATCTGCAGATCAAGGTCGATCGTAGTTATCAGATCCTGACCCGACTGCGGTTTTACTACCTCGAGCTCGGTCTGCACACGGCCGCGGCTGTCCACGAGTACCTTTCGGTAGCCGGGTTTTCCGCGTAAGTACTCGTCATAATATTGTTCGAGGCCGCCTTTGCCGATCACGTCACCCGGTCGAAAACCTTTTTCCTGAACAGCCGGATCTTCCAGTTGTTTTGGACTGATCTCGCCAACGTAACCGAGTACGTGGGCCAAAACGGTGCCAAGCGGATAAAAACGCTGCGGTTGCAATTCGATTCGGAGCTCGGGGAATTCGAGCGTGTGCGATTCGACCCAAGTAATGTCGGGCATCGCGACGTTTTCCTTAAGCACCATCGCCTCAAATTCATTCTGTTTTTTTATGAGGTTAAGTCGCTCGACTACAAACTGGCGATCAAGGTTTAAACCGCGCGAGTAATCGTCAACGCGGTCGTTAACGTTGATCGTTTTTAGAGGTTCGTTTGAAAGGACAACGTTGTATGTCGGCCGCGAATCGACCAAAAGATTTCCGCTGCGGTCAAATATCGCTCCGCGAGGAGCTGGGATCGGTATGAGGCGGACACGCTGGCTCTCTGCCCGGTCGCTGTAATATTCGCCTTTTACTATCTGAAGGTAGTAGAGTCTGGCACCTAAAAGAGCAATCAGTACAAAGGCCACGGCCTGCACCACGCCGACCCGTACACGTAAATTTTGAATGCGATCACCGATCTTCATAACGCCATATAATCTCTTCTATTTGTTGAGCCTGATAGGGTTGCGTCGCCTGGTTTGTCGTCTCGGGGCAAACATATCGCGTTTCTTACGCCTGATCATCTTGTCGCCTGATAGGTTTTGCAGCAATAAATAGATAAGCGTTCCGGCGATCGTCGTTCCGATCAGCCGATACGAGGCCGTCACCAAAACGTCACCGTCGGGTGGCTGGCCAAAAATGCGGTGCAGTCCGTAATACACGGCGTCATGCAGCAAAACCGCACCAGCTATGACGGGTATCCTGAGCAGAAGGTTGTCCATGTAGACGCGTCTTGCCATCTCGGAAACCATATATGCTATGAGGGTTTTTGAGAATCCGTTGGCACCGAGCAGTCCGCCGCTTAAAGCGTCGATCGTGATGCCGGAAATTGTCCCAAATAGTATCGCCCGAATCGAATTTCGTTGAAGAGCGGCGTAAACGACTATGATCAGCGGAAAATCGATGTAGGCAAAGCCCTCAAATACATTACGCAGCGTCCATTGCAGGACGATCGCGATAATCATTGCAATTGTTAGCCTTACGCCTTCCATCTCTAAAAAAACTGACGCGGCGACTGTGCGACGCCGAGACGCAGTGAGAAAACACTCCAAATTTCAACAAGCCCTATGCAAGAACGGCCATCGCTGCGTCACGCCCTCTCCGCGTCGCTATTTCGGCTTAACCGCATTGGGCAATTTTTGTGTGAACTCCGTTCGCACCGGAGGCTCGTACAGCAAGATGCCGACTTCCTGCATCGAATCAAGGCGCGCGGCCGGCCTGATCTGTATCTGGTGAGGTGTCGTAGCCGAACCGCTGACAATATTGACGATCTCGCCGATCTTGAGACCCGCCGGAAAGATGCCGTCCTGCCCGGTTGTAAAAACTGTCTGGCCGATCTGTACGTCTATGCTGCCGGAAACGTATTTCATCTCGAGCAGGTCTTTTTTACTTGTGCCGCTGACAACACCTAGGGCGTTTGAGTCGCTGATCTGCCCGACCACGGCTCCAACGCCTGATTTGTCGCGGGTGATCAGATCAACCTGAGCGGTAAGGGGGCTGACGGCTGTAATGCGTCCGACTAGTCCGCCATCAGTAACGACCGGCATATTTAACGCAACACCGTCGAGAGTGCCGCGATTTACTATCGACGAATCAAACCATACGGACGGATCGCGGCCTATTATGCGGGCCGTTAAAATCTTAATTTTACTTTGCTCTTTGAGGTCAAGAAGCAATTTGAGCCGTGAGTTTTCGGTGGCTAATTCTTCTTTCTGTATTAGCTCGACCTCTATCTCCTGCACGCGCTGTTTAAGGGTGTCATTTTCACTTTGAGCCGATCGCAGCGAGGCGATTGACGA
>JBDSCV010000119.1:0-5111 GCA_039920905.1 Pyrinomonadaceae bacterium | reverse complement strand
GGGAGGATATCGGGACCGTGAGGATCCTCACGCTCAACCGCCCCGAAAAGCGGAATGCGTTGAATGACGAGTTAATCGCGGCGCTCAAGGCGGCTTTGGTTGAGGCTGACGGCGATGAGTCGTTGCGAGCGATAGTTATTCGCGGGGCGGGAAAGGATTTTTGTTCGGGGGCGGACTTGGCTTCGATCCAGAAGATCGCGGATGCGTCTTACGAAGAGAATCTTGACGACGCTCGCTCGCTTGCAGAGTTGTTTGCATTGCCGAGAAAGCTTCGCGTGCCGGTGATCGCGGCTGTCCGGGGGCGTGCTTTGGCCGGCGGGTTTGGCTTAGCGTTGGCTTGCGACCTGATCGTTGCGGACGAGACGAGCCGTTTTGGGTTTCCGGAGGTCAAGATCGGGTTCGTGCCTGCGATGGTGGCCGCGATGGTCCAGCGAAATATGTCCGAGAAAGACGCTTTTGCGATCCTCACGCTCGGTTACGAGACGGCGGGCACCGCATTCAAAGACGCGGGACTCGTCCACGCCATATTCAGCGACGAAACGTTTGACGAAGACGTCCTCGCGTTCGCGAAACAGTACGAAAAGCTCAGCGGCACCGCCATCGCGATGACCAAACACCTGCTCGCGCGAGTAGACTGCCTCTCATTCCCCGAAGCGCTTCGGCAGGGCGTCGAAACCAACGCCCGCGCCCGCATGACCGACGAGTGTAAAAAGGGAATTGCAAAGTTTTTGGAGAAGTAGGCTGATGGCGTAGCCATCAATTGAATTTTGGCGTGGTGTTGCAACCTACGGTGAATTAGAAGCAAATTGTTTCTTGCCGCGTCAGCGGCAATTGAATCGCGGCGTGTTATTCAGTCGTCGCTCCGCGACGAGATTCGTTGTTTATCCTTTTGTTTAGTCCGCAAAAGAATTACCGATTTCCCGCGCCAAGCTGCTCAAACAAAAAAGCGAAGTAGTTAGCCTTTTCTTCGTTCCGTTGCATTTTCGTTGAACCGAAAATGTGACCTGCGTCGTAGTCAATTCGCAGCAAAACAGGTTTACCGCTGGCAGTTGCCGCTTGCAGACTCGCCGCCAGTTTAGCCGACATCCAAGGTTCTACTCGTGTGTCGTTGATGCCGTGCGCCAACATCACTGCGGGGTACTTTACACCGTCTTTGACTTTGTAATAACCGTCCATCGCCAGCAGATTCTTAAATCCTTCTTCGGTTTTGAATGTGCCGAATTCGGGAATGTTCGGAACACCGTTCGGCGTTGTTTCGGCAAGCAATGCATTATTGAGACCAGCGGCACTAATAGCCGCACCAAATAAGTCGGGACGTTCCGTGATGGCGTTTGAAATTAAGAGTCCGCCCGCGCTTCTGCCCATAATTCCAAGATGTTGAGGAGCAGTGTATTTTTCCGCAATTAGATACTCGGCACATGCAATAAAATCTTTCCAGGTGTTCGGTTTGGTTTTCTGATAACCAGCCATGTGCCATTCTTTGCCGTATTCGCCGCCGCCGCGAATGCCCGTATAAACTAAAATTCCGCCTCGATTCAGCCACGGTAGATAATCTATCTGGAGACTTGGCGAAGTGTGTTTAGTGCCATATGAGCCGTAACCGAGCATCAGAACCGGATTTTTGCCGTCTCGCGGCAATCCTTTCTTGTAAATAATCACGAGCGGAATCATCACCCCGTCATGCGATTTCGCTTTAACATTCGTAAATTCAACGTTCGACATTTCAACCGGAATCGGCGGCAAGAGTTTGGTATCGGTTGCAGTTTTGGTTTTCGGATTATAGAGAAAATGAGTCGGAGATTGTGTCCAAGATTGTATATCGAAATAAATTCCCGCGTCCAGATCGAAAGGATTTGTTGAAAGCCGAGCCGAGCCCTGATACGGTAAATTTATTAACTCAGCCTTTTTCGTTTTATAACCAGTTCGATAAATTTTCTGGGTTCCGCCGTCGAGCGTCTGCACATAGAGTGCGTCATTCGTCGGCGTAAAATTTTCAACTACGGCGTCGCTCGCTGGTAAAATTGTTTCGGCTTTAGACAAATCGGAATTTTTCAAATTAAAACGGACAATTTTGTGGCGCGGCGCGTTTTTGTAAGTCAGCAGATAAACATTGTCGCCGCGAAGCTCTAAACTTGCAACTTCATCTTCCAGATCCACAATTTTACGCCATTTAATCGATGCCGCGTCTTTATTCATCGCTTCCTTTGGTGCAATGTAAAACACTGAATTTACCGAATCCCCCGAAAATACTTGAGCAATCAGGTATTTCGAACCCCGTGCAATATTTAGAGTCGGAATTGCCGTAGTTTCAAGTTTGATATTCGGATTAACCCCGTAGCCGAAAACGGCCTTGTCCGTTTCGGATTTTGTACCCAGGGTGTGTCGGAAAACACGAATTTTTTGCATTTTCTCGGTTGGCGGCGCGTCTTGAAATTTAAAGTAGAAAAAGGATCTGCCGTCCGGCATCCAGTCAGCCGCGCTAAAACTAGTTTTTTCAATGCGGTCGCCAGTTTCTTTGCCGCTGGCTACATCCAAAACACGAATATCGCCAAAATCCCCGCCGCCGGGAGCAACCAAAACAGCGAGCAACTTGCCGTCCGGCGACGGCGAAATGGAAATAATTGAAACGCGTTTGCCGCCCCCCGCGAAAGTGTCTGGTTTAACGAGCAGACGTTCCATGCCGTTCAATCCATCGCGGATATAGACTTTATTGTCTTGCTGGCCGGGTGCGAGTTTTGCATAGAAATAACGATTGCCGCGCTGCTGAATCCAGCGGACAGATGTTCCGGCATCGCTTAACGCCGTAAGTTCGGTCAGAATCTCACCGCGCATCGGCAATTTATCAAGATAAACGCGTGAATAATCGGCTTGAGCCTTAATCCATTTTTGCGTTTCATCAGATTTTAAATTTTCCAGCCAACGATACGAATCCCTGATAGTTTGTCCAAAATAGATATCTTTGACTTCCCGTCTTTCAGCTTTCGGCGGCGTGGTTTGTCCGAGCGTCGAAACGGTCAATGTCAAGAGCACGGAAAAAGAAACTAACTTCGCTGGTAAAAGATTTCTCGATGGATGCACGGCTAATTATATCCTTTAAATAAATTTAGATTAATTTGAACTACGGCGTCGGAGGCGTTGGTGATACCTTTTTCTTCGTTGCTGATTCGACGTAATCGGCGGAATTCCACGCGGCGATGGCGTTGGGGTTGCCGGTGCAGAAGTTTGGGACAATGTGGCCGACGGTGGCTTCTAGGGCTGTCATCTGGGCCATTTTGTCACTGATCTCGGCATGCGGCTGCCGACGGCAGAATCCTGCCGGACGACGGCGGTGATGCTGAAAGCCGTACCGAATGCGGCAACAACCCTCGTCGTACGATTGTATCCGTAGTAGCAAACGTGATCTTTATTCTTAATAGGTCATGGATCTCCTATAAGTTTAATTTTCTCGGTAAAGCTGAGAATTCCGCCTAATATGCTCTCTTTTTTTGCCGGTGTCAACCCTAGTGTATTCTTACGCCTCAACAATCTCGACTTTTGTTTGGATCAAGGACTTGGGGATCAGGGCGGGGAAGTAGGCCATGATCTCTTCGACTTTTGGGCGGCCGCCGGCGAAGCCTGTCACGGCGGGCGGGCCGGTTAGGATGAGCGGGGCGATCTCTTTGGTAAAGCGTTCGATGTCGGCTTTGTTTTGGCCGCGGACGGCGACGCGGAGTTGGACCTCCGGGATGTCGGGTGATGGCGTGCCTGCAAGATGTCCGTGTGTTGCATTCACGCCGACGTATTCGGTGAGGATGAAGTCGAATTTTAGGCCGAGATTGTCGAGACGCTGGCGGAGGATTTTGTCTGCGGCCTGTGCCTTTTCGTAGGCGTCGGGCCAGGAATAGACGAGCGTTCCGACGCTTTTGTAGCCGTCGTTGTAGGCGATGGAAACCTTGTAAAAGTCGGTCTTGGGGTGGCCGGTGATGCCGAAGACCTTGACGCGGTTCTCGCCTTCGCTGGAAAGCTGAATCGACGCGAAATCGGCGACGACGTCGGGCGTGATGTATTCGTGCGGGTCGCCCATCTCGTAGAGAAGCTGCTCTTTGACGGATTGAATATTCACGCGGCCGCCGGTGCCGTCGTGTTTAGTGACGATGAATTCGCCGTTGGGCGTTGCTTCGACGATAGGGAAACCGATGTTGGCCATTTCGGGGATCGACTGCCAATCGTACTGGCAATTGCCGCCGGACGACTGGGCTCCGCATTCGATGATGTGCCCGGCAATGGTCCCGGCTGAGACGCGGTCCCAATCGTCGAACGCCCAGCCGAATTCGTGCATCAACGGAGCGAGCGTCAGGCCGGTGTCGGTAAGGCGTCCGCCGACGATGATGTTCGCACGTTTGCCGAGAGCTTCGATGAGCGGCGCGGCACCGAGATAGACGTTGGCGGATTGAACCCGGTCGCGAATGGATTCGAGACTTTCGCCCGTGTCCATCGACTTGATCTCGACGCCTTGTTCGAGCCACGTGTCGAGTTTATTTAAACAATCATCCCCGGTGACGACGCCGATCTTTACTTTTCCTGCGAGATCTAATTCGACGGCGACCTGGCAAAGAGCTTCGGCACAGCCCGCGACATTGACGCCTCCGGCGTTCGACAGCACCTTGATGTTCTTTTCAACGCAGTCAGGCATTATCTCGCGCATGAGCGAGACGAAATCCTTGGCATATCCGGCTTGCGGGTCGCGGGCACGCTGCTTTTGGAGGATCGACATCGTCACCTCGGCGAGGTAATCGAGCATCAGGTAATCGATCGGGCCCTTGCGAACCTGATCGATCGGTGCTGTGAGCAGATCGCCCCAAAATCCCTGTCCGCCTGCGACTCTGACTGTTTGCTTCATAAATGTATTAGTTAAGTAGACCAAAACAAAGGAAGACGGTCAACAGGATGCGATTATCCGTTGACCGTCTGACTTCAGTTTTTAATTGGAATTTACGGAGTTGGACGTCTGGCACCGCGAACGGCGTTTCTACCTCTGCGATAAACCCATTTTGTTCCGTTTACACTTTTGACGGCGACCCAGCGACCGCCGCGATATGATTTGCTGGCGACCCATTTGCTGCCGTCCCATG
>JBDSCV010000118.1:0-9161 GCA_039920905.1 Pyrinomonadaceae bacterium | reverse complement strand
TTATCGGCGACCTGTTTGAGCGTCGTCTCGCGATTATTCTGCCATTCGTCACGCAGAAACCACACATAATCACAGATCGGCAGCCCCGCATCACGAAACAGCGTCTTCATAAACGCCTTGTCCATCCCGCACGACGATGCCAGTACGCCGCAGCCGACATACGGCAGATCGGCCATCTCAAATAGCCCCTGAATGGTGCCGTCCTCGCCGTATGTACCGTGAAGCACGGGGAAAATGACGGAACGCGGACGCCCTCGTCCGCTCTCCTCTCCGCCCATCTCGACTAAGGCCGTAAACGGGTCAATCGTCGCATCGCCGGAAAGAGTAATGAGCGATTCCGACGCCTCGCCCTGGCCGTCGCGAAAGACCTTTTGCGTGTGATCGGGAAACTGCCTGACCGACTCGGCCGGCGAGAGCCATCGCCCGTCATCCATAATGGCTATCGGCACGACCTCGTATTTATCGCTGTCGATACTCTCAATAACGGTCTTCGCCGACCGGATCGAGATCTCATGCTCGCCCGAACGCCCGCCAAAAATAATTCCAACACGTGTTCTCATAAATAAAAAGAGGAAGGCAGAAAGTGATTTTATTATCTCATGGCGGGTGATGCAAAGATGCGGTCTGTTGCGAGATTATCACGAGTATGTAGAGCATGTGTAAAAAGCAAGAACCCGGCGTGGCAGCGGCCGGGTTCTTTTACTTCACTGCTGACTCATGCGGTGCCGGAGTTGCCAGGCACGCATGGTTTTCGGCCAACGGCACCTTTATTTTTTCTTTCCTTTGGGTGCCGCAGCCGGCGCCGCCATCGGCTTCAGCGTCCAAAAGCCCGGGTTAGATGCGATCATTCTTTCTGACACGTAGCTGATCTGCGGGGCGAATGCATAGATATCGGTAGAGGTGAACACTATGGAATCATTCTCTATCTTCTCCGTCTTTTCACGGTTGTTGTCACCCATCGCATCCCAATAGTCTTTTCCGTGGGGAATTGTCGCCATTCCGTCAAGAGAAGCCCAGGGAATTATTACCAAATAGGTGCCGTTCTGGGCGCCGCCCATCACTTGGTAAACCGCCATATGTTCGTCAATTTTCGCCTTTGCGTGGGCGGCATTCACTATCTTCCTTCCCTCTTCGAAATCCCGCCCGTGCCCGGGTTTTACGCGTATCGTCTGGATCCGCATGTATCTCATGTTTGGAATGTCAGCGGCCGCATTATAGCTCAGATCAGGGCGGAACACGGCGATGCTGTCACGCTGTGAAGAGTGATAATCCTCGCCTTCATGCCGGTTTCGATCAAAGTCGGCCTTGTAGGTGACGCCGATCTCGTCCAGATCCTTATTCGACTTGTCCATGTCGGCAAAGGAATCGTAACCCCAAAAGTACGTCACTTCATTCTCGTTGCCTGCGACCGGTACCATGGCGAGCCGATGCCAGGGCGATTTCGCCTTTGAATAGATTTGGACAACGTTATTGGCCTCGATCGCATGAGGCCCCATCATTCCGGTCTTGATCTCCTCGCGGACGATCAATAGAACTTTCGGCGGCCCGGGATCCTGTGCGAACGCCGGGATCGACGTAGTGAAAACCAGGCACGATGCTAACAAAAAGAACAGAAACGCTTTCATAATTATTTTCCTCCTTTGAATTCTGAAATAACCGGTGAGGGAGTGAACGCAAACTATTTCGCCTTTCCCTGACAGAGAGCCTTGCATACCCCCCTCATCTAACGATTAGATGCGACGGATCCGCAGTTTTTCATGCAGCGCTGCGGAAAAATAAACTACTTAATAACTCCTATGCCGTCAATGATATAACTATGTTCGGATTTTATCAACAGGGGTCTCATGCTCTGCGGCAAGGCCCCGCGTCCTCAAGAAGCCGCGAGATCTTTAGGCCTTTCAGCGATTTGTAAAATGGTCCCGGTTCGCTTCGTTCCGGCTTGTTCCTCCTTGTTGCACCGTTCCGGCACGGAACAAAACTTAATGTACAACTTGAATCTTTGCTCCACTTTGTCCCACCTGTCCCACTTCAGGTGGGGCCGGGGCAAATTGCCTACAATATCGTCTTACCCAAAGCGGAAAGTATTAATTCACAGGCCAATTCAACTGTAATATTGCTTTGATCTAATAAAGGGTTGACCTCGACGATCTCGAATGAACACATGCCGCCGTGGGCGGCGATGATCTCGAGGGCGAGATGAGCTTCGCGGTAGGTCGTACCGCCGCGAACGAGCGTGCCGGAGCCGGGTGCGAAGCGCGGGTCGATCATATCGATGTCAAACGTCACGGCGTAACCGCCGGGAGCACGCGATGCGATCGCGACGGCGTCCTCGACCACGGCCGCCATACCGCGTCTGTCGATGTCGCACATCGTAAAGAAATTGTCGCGAAGTCCGAGTTTCTCGATCTGCGAACGTTCGCCGGGATCGACGTCGCGTGCCCCGACGTGGGCGAAGTATTTAGGGTTTAATTTGGGCGCGTAGCCGCAGAGATTGACGAGGTCAGCGTTGCCATGGCCGAGTATCGTCGCGAGGGGCATCCCGTGAATATTGCCGGACGGTGAGGTCTCAGGCGTATTGATGTCGGCGTGAGCGTCAAACCAGATCAGACCGATCTCGGTTCCCTGTTGTTTGTAATGATTCGCTATCGCCGAGAATGTCGGGATCGCTATCGCATGGTCGCCGCCGAGGAGAATTGGGAATTCATCATTGCCAAGCATCGCCGATACTTTCTCAATGATATTAACGCTTGAAGCCAGCATTTCGGCTAGATGTTTAGGGTTACCATTGTCCGCTTCGTTCATCGGTTGGACTATCACCGCGTCGCCATGGTCGATCACGTCATATCCGATTTCGCGTAAGTGCTTCGACAGCTTACTTCCGCGAAAAGTCGTCAGTCGCATGGCGTTGACGCCAAGTTCACTACCTGTCTGCCCCGCTCCGAATCCGAGAGGGATGCCTAAAATACCTGCTTTTTTGTTCGTCATAAAAATCTTTCAGAACCGACCGTGATAAAAGGCAGAACCACCTGCGTCAGCAGGTGAAACAAGCGATGCATAAAATCCATGTCCCAGCCACCCGCTCACGCAGACGGTTCTGTCTTACATTTCCCCAAAGCCAGTGCGAAACAATTGCTCGATGGCGTCCGCAGCTTTGATCTCGTCAGTTCCATCAAAGGTAATTCTCAATTCAATTCCCTTACCGGCGGCGAGATATAGAATATCGAGTATTGAGCGGGCGTTCGATTCGACGTCGGTATCATCGCGTTTTAGAATGATAACGGCATCGAGCGTAGCCGCCAGACGCACCAATTGTGCAGCTGCGCGGGCATGGAGGCCCAGACCGTTGATAATCCGAATCCGCCGCTCAAGCATTCTTTTTCAACTTACGGGGCTCTGGCAGTTTTTGCGGCTCGAGCAGAATGCCGGCACGGCAAATCGCCTCTTTTCCCTGGTCTTCGACCTCTTTTGCGAGTTCACGGAGCGTCATTTCGCGGTTGACGGACGCGAGTTTGATTACCATCGGCAGATTGACGCCGGTGACGATCTCGACCTCGTTTTCTTTTAGGAACATCGCCGCAATATTTGTCGGCGTCCCCCCAAACATATCGGTCAAGATCAGAACGCCATTGCCTTCGGAGACGTTAGCTATCGCCCTTTTTATTTCATCTTTGGCCATCTCAACATCATCGTGCCAGCCGATCGAGACCGCTGTGATATGGTTTAGGTCACCGACAACTGCCTCGGCAGCGGCGACTATTTCGTTTGCGACCTGTCCGTGAGACACGATCACTCCGCCAATTCTCTTCATAATATTAACCTCAAAAGGTTCCAGGTTCCGCCCAACGAAGAAGGCTATTTCTGCATATCCCGGTGGCTCGCGGTCGCGTCAAAGTTGGCATCCTTTAGCGCCTTTCGCAAACTATTCGCTACCATCACCGAACGATGCCGCCCGCCAGTGCAGCCGATACCAATCGTCAGGTATGACTTGCCCTCGCGTTGATAACGCGGGAGCAGGTAGAGCAAAAGGTCTGTAAATCGCGCTATCGTCTCGGCGACCTCCGGCTGCTTATTCAAATATGCGATTATCGCCGCGTCTTCACCAGAGAGGTGTTTCAGCTCCTTTTGAAAATAAGGATTTGGCAGATGCCGCACATCAAACAGCAGGTCAACGCCGCGCGGCCCTCCGTACTTGTGCCCGAAACTCATCACCTCTACCTTGATCGGGACACCATCGTCAAATCCGCTGAATTTTTGTACAAGCAAATGACGAAGCGTATGAACGGTATGTTCCGATGTATCGATGATAAGGTCGGCGAGCTTACGAATGTCCTTTAACGCATTGCGTTCACCTCGAATAGCCGCGAGAAGGCCTTTTCCCTGATCGGCCGGATGGGGACGACGCGTTTCCGAAAAGCGGCGTTGAAGAACGTCGTCCGCCGCCTCAAAAAAAACGACAAACGGAGAGAGATTTTTTTTCGCCAGCTTTTTCAGTTCACCGGGAAATTCGGAAAGGAATTGACGCTCACGAATATTGATAACAAGCGCTGCTTTTTCAATCGGCGGATTTATTCGGTCCGCCGGAACCAGCAGACGGCCAAAGGTCGAAAGCATAGTGAGCGGCAGGTTATCAACGCAAAAATAGCCAAGATCTTCGAGTGAGTCCGTTGCTGAACTCATGCCCGAACCGCTCAATCCGGTTATGATCACAAAGTCCGGAAGTCCCCGTTTTTTGTTATTTTTCGCTGGCATCGCGCTTAGTCTGACCGACACATCAAAAAGATACGTAATTAGAAACTATTCGCCGGCAACATCATCCTCCGAAACCGATGATGTCTTGGCGGCTTTGTGCGCCTTGTCGATCACTTTGTCTTTTAATCGACGAGCCTGTTTCTCGATTTTGTCTATCGTTTGCGAGAGTGATTGATACATATCAGAAATGCTTGTATAGGCGGTCAGAACCTCATTCCGCCAGTTCATAACAATCTCTGAACGGTGCATTCCACGTTCGACCTCAATAATGACATGGGCCTTCGGCGTTTTTCCGTCGAATAGATGTTCGATCCGTTCAAAATGCTCCTCGACGTGGGCTTTGATAGCTGGTGTAACATCAATATGCCGTCCGGTAAATTCTAGTTTCATATTACAGTCTTACGCTCCCGCGAACCGGGAATATTCATCTGATCACGGTACTTCGCCACGGTTCGCCTTGATAATTTAACCCCTTCCTTGCTCAACACCCGCGCGATCTGATCATCGGTGAGCGGGGATTTTGTGTCTTCGTCTTCGACCATTTTCTTAATTCTGAGTTTGAGGATCCGGGTCGAAACCTCCTCGCCCTCTTCATTTAGCATGCCTTCGCTAAAGAAACGTCTTAACTCGATAACGCCTTGCGGCGTATGTGCATATTTGCGGTTTACTACTCGGGAAATGGTTGAAAGGTGCATACCGATGTCTTCGGCAACATCTTTGAGCATCATCGGCTTGATAAATGCACCACCCTTATCCAGAAAATCGCGTTGACGTGAAACGATACACTCGACGACACGGTAGATAGTTTGTCGCCGGTGTTCAATATTTCGTAACAGGTCAACGGCCGAACGCACCTTTTCCTTTATGAAATCCTTTGTTTCTTTTGTTGTATCGGTTTGACCCAACATACTGTTGTAACTCGCGCTGATCCTCAGGCGCGGACTGCCGTCATCGACAAAAAATATTACATAATCCTCGTCAAGTTTTTCGACCCAAACTTCGGGCGAAACAAAAACAGGCTCTTCCGACGAATATCGACGGCCTGGATACGGATCGAGCTGCCGGATCTTGTCAATCTCCTTATCGAGTACGTGGACATCAAGGCCGGTTGCTTTGGCCAAATGCCGTAAACGATGTGGCTGAAGATCTTCGAGGTGTTCACGGACGAGCTGGCATGCAAGACTATCTGCCTCACCCGCAGCATCCAATTGGGCGAGCAGACATTCATTGACATCCCGAGAACCGCAACCGACCGGCTCTAACTGCATCACGGCGCTACGGGCCTTTTCTACCTCTTCTACGGAGCATCGGCAAGACTCGGCAATTTCCTCGACCGCCGCCATTAAACGGCCTTCTTCATCAAGATTACCGATCACTTGGATCGCAGCTTCCTCAAGCTGCTCGCTCAAACTCAGTAGATTTAGCTGCCACTCAAGATGTTCGCTGAGCGATGGAGAGTGAGATAGAAACTGCTCAAAACTCGGGGCGTCGTCTTTATATTCAATTTCCTGCGTACGGTATCCAGGGTCGAGATAATCCTGAAATTCCCGCCCATAATCGATCTCGTCGAACGCATCTGATGCGTCACCTGTTGGATCGTCGTCGGTATCCGAATCCACACTGGACTTTTCTTCATTGCCATTGAGGCTTACGCCTTCCGGGACCGACGCCTCAAGTTCTGTCGAAATGTCAGCCGATAGCTCAGCGGACGGGCCTGCTTCATTCTCCAGACCGTGATCCTGACCGTCTGAATTCTGATCCAGAATATTATCGCTGATCTCCTGAACTTCCTCGCCCGGCAGCACCTCTTCGAGAATTGGATTTGCGACCATTTCCTGCTCGATGAGTTCGTTCACTTCGAGCGAATTCATTTGCAGCATTTCAATGCGCTGCCGCAGTTGCGGCGTAAGCAGCATTTTTTGCTGGAGTGAAGCTGTGAGTCGTAAGGAAGACATATTCCTGACCGGGAGGCTGCGATTCCGATTATCTCACCGGAATCAAGCAAAAACTGTTCCAAGAGAATTATAGCGATAAGATGGGGAAAAAGGAAAATTTACCGGCTTACAATGTGAATCGTTCGCCCAGATAGAGGCGCCGAACCTCGGCATCTTCAATCAATTCCTTGGGGCTACCCGCGCGGAGGATTTTACCTTCGGAGAGAATGTACGCGCGGTCTGTAATATCAAGAGTTTCCCGTACATTATGGTCGGTTATAAGAATACCGATGCCTTGTTGCTTTAGATAAAGAATGATTTCGCGAATGTCGTCTATCGCCAGTGGATCAATTCCAGCGAACGGTTCGTCGAGGAGTATAAATCTTGGTTTGGTCGCAAGACACCGCGCGATCTCGACACGCCGACGTTCACCGCCAGAAAGAGCATCACCCCGAACTTTTCTTACGTGTGCGACGCCGAATTCATCGAGAAGCTTTTCAAGCCGTGCAAATCTATCATTGCGCGACAATTTCAACGTTTCGAGAACCGCAAGTATGTTCTGTTCGGCAGTCAGTTTTCGGAAAACGGAAGGTTCCTGAGGTAAATACCCGAGGCCGAGACGGGCACGAAGATACATCGGGAGGCCAGTTACATCGCGTTCATTAAGCGCGATGTTGCCTCTTTCAGTTTGTTCGAGACCGACGAGCATGTAGAAGGTCGTGGTTTTACCTGCCCCGTTCGCACCTAAAAGCCCCACGATCTCACCATGACGCACAGTGACGCTGACATCATCAACCACGCGTCGGCCGCCATATGTTTTTTGAACGTTATTAGCGGAAAGTGCATATCCGAAACGACCCGAATTATTGCCGTTCGATGCTGCGGTATCTCTTGTTCCATTTGACTCGGTCATCAAATTTACATTACTGCGGCTTTACCTTATACACCGATCTCGTGCGGCCCGATGTATTCTGTTTCGGCTTCCCTTCACTTACTACGCGATTGTCGCGCATGAAAAACGTCAATTGAGCGCTTTGCGAGGAGCCGTTTTCTGCGTCGTCAATAACCGCGGGATTGCCGCGAAGTATAGCCGTTTCATCCTCGGCCGTGTATTGCGCCCAGTCACCGGTTGCTCGTCGGGCAGGCTGGGTTATTAAGACATTTGTCTCTGCGATGGTTTTTGAAACCTCGTTATTCTCGTTGAGATAGACATCCGCCGATGCAGCCGTAATTCGGTCAGTTCCCTGCCTGATATCGACTGAGGTCCGATATTGCAAGAGCCGCTTGTCGCGGTCGTAAGTCATCGAAGTCGCCGCAGCGGAAGTAGGCACAGTGCTCTCTTTGCCTTTTTGCTTTACTTTGGCGTTGTAAAGCAAACTTTGCACATTTCCCTCGGCCATGAATTTTCCGGCGGATTGATCGACAAATATTTTGTCGCCGCGGACGTAATTGTTATCCTGCCAACCTCGGGCATTGGTGACAAATGTGGCCGTTTCAGCGACGTTATCAAATTCTGCTGTTTGCGATGTCACAAAAACCGGCTTGTCGGTGGCCGCAAAAGGTGCCGAACCTTTCATTTGCTTTTGGCTATAATAAGTAGTGCTGACGCCGCCGCGTAAATATGAGCGGTTGTTCCGTACATCAAGATCGATCTCGCCCGCTTTTGCGCGGGCTCTCGAATCCCACACCGTAGGCTCGCCGCCGCGAAGCCGGACGGTTTCGTCGGCCTGGGTAAATGTCATTTGCCGGGCGATAGCATTGCGGTCAAGCTCTGTAAATTTCGAGTTGCCGCTGGCGTTGAGACTTTCAACGTCGTTAGATCTCGGACTAAAATTCGCCGTAAGCTGATCGGCAACGAGCGTTTGCGGGCCATGTCCGGCCGCGGTAACGGTGGGAACGCGAACAGCTTTTGCCTTTTTGCCGGCAATGCAGACGCGGGCGTTATTTCCGGTGGGGAAAAACTCGCAGTCAAATCGCGGAGCGTTGATCGTCGTCCGGTAATTTTTGATACCGGCGTTTAAGGGCTCGACATAAAGTTCGGCATCCCCGACGGCCTCAGTTTTGCTGATATCTTTGCCGTTTGCATTGAAAAACGTCGTAACGGCATCAGCCGTAACGCGTTTGTTCGCTGCTTCTGGCGTGCTGTTCGGAGCATTTAGCTGGATCGTAGTCCGTCCGTCGGTCCGAATGGTATCGATGAGGCCTTCGCCTTTTAGCAGGATACCGATCCCGCGGATCGCGTTTACTGTAACCCGCGAGTAGTCCTTAGTGTCATTCGGAACGATCTCGACCACGCTTTGGCCGATGGCATTTGCCTCCTGCAACTGCCGCAACTGATTAAAAGCAGCATTTAATTCCGGCGCACCGATTGTCGTCACCCGCTCAGCTGTTGTTTGCCGGACGGATGCATTCCCGCGAATTACGGCATCTTTTATCTTGTTATCCGGGAAAAGATTGGCATTTACCACATCGCCCTTA
>JBDSCV010000117.1:0-19160 GCA_039920905.1 Pyrinomonadaceae bacterium | reverse complement strand
TTTCGTCCTGCGAAAGATAAGGGTCAAAGGACAAAGAGTAAGCTCGGTGCTTTTATCTCCGATTTTCGCGATTTGAAGGCTGGCGATTATGTTGTCCACATTGATCACGGCATCGGACGCTTTGACGGTTTGCAGACGATCTCATCCCAGGGTGCGGAGCGAGAATTTATGCTCCTGATCTATGCGGACGATGCAAAATTGTTCGTCCCAGTAGAGCGAATGGATCTAGTTTCGCGGTATTCGAGCGGCGAGGCCACATCCGCGACGCTCGACCGTCTCGGCGGCATCGGCTGGCAGAAAACCAAGGCCAAGGCCAAACGCGCGATGCGCGACATGGCCGACGAGCTCCTCAAACTTTACGCCGAGCGCAAGCTCGTCACCGGCCACGCCTTCCCGCCTGACGCGCCGTGGCAGCATGAATTCGAAGATGCTTTTCCATACGATCTGACCGTCGATCAGGCTGCCGCCATCGAGGATGTCAAAATGGACATGGAGACGCCAACGCCGATGGACCGGCTGATCATCGGCGATGTTGGTTACGGTAAGACCGAGGTCGCTATGCGGGCGGCATTTAAGGCCGTAATGGATGGCAAACAGGCGGCGATATTGACGCCGACGACGGTGCTGGCGTATCAGCACTTTGAGACTTTCAAAAAAAGGTTTGCCGCGTTTCCCGTAAAGGTCGAACTGCTCTCCAGATTCCGTTCGGCCAAAGACCAAAAGCTGGTTGCGGCATCCGCCGGTAAAGGAGAAGTGGATGTACTCATCGGCACGCACCGCATCCTTTCGACGGACGTTGTAATGCCAAAACTCGGACTTGTCGTCGTTGACGAAGAACAGCGTTTCGGCGTCGGGCACAAAGAAAAGCTCAAACAGTTAAAGAAAAAGGTCGATGTTCTCACGCTCTCCGCGACTCCGATACCGCGAACGCTAAATATGTCTTTGCTCGGAATGCGTGACATGTCGGTGATCGAAACGCCGCCGCGTGACAGACTGGCGATCAATACGCAGGTCGTACAGTTTTCCGAGGGCGTGATCCGCTCCGCCATCGAGCTTGAAATCGCCCGCAACGGCCAGATCTTTTTCATCCATAACAGGGTTGAATCCATCGAGGCAATTGCCGCGTTGATCCAAAAGATCGTACCAAATGCCCGCGTCGCCATCGGCCACGGCCAGATGAACGAGAACGAAATGGAACAGGTAATGCTTGATTTTATCGACTACAAATACGACATTCTGGTTGCCACGACGATCATCGAAAATGGCATCGACATCCCTCGGGCCAACACTATCATCATCAATAGATCTGATAATTACGGCCTCTCGCAGTTGTATCAATTACGTGGAAGGGTTGGGCGCTCAAATCGCCGTGCATACGCATATTTACTGATACCGAGCGAAATAGAACTCACGCCTATCGCCCGGCGGCGATTGAGCGCAATACGCGAATTCTCCGACCTGGGAGCAGGGTTTCGCCTCGCGGCGCTTGATCTGGAACTTCGCGGTGCCGGGAATATTCTGGGCGGCCAGCAGTCGGGGCATCTCGACGCGCTTGGCTTCGATCTTTACACGAAGATGCTCGAACGCACCATTGCCGAGATCCGCGGTGATGAGATAGCGGACGAGACAAGCGTGTCGATAAATCTCGGCGTCGATGTCTCGATACCGAAAGATTATATTTCCGAAACGAGTCAGCGTCTCCGGACATACAAACGCATTTCTTCGGCGGAAACAGAAGAGGGACTGATGCAGATCCATTCTGAGATCGAGGATCGTTACGGCCGTATTCCCCGCTCGGTCGATGATCTTTTTGCATACGGGCGGCTGCGCAAACTGGCGGAGCGCACAGCTATTGTCTCCATCGACAAGACCGCCGATGGTATTGCGATCAAACTTGGCGAGTCAGCGAAAGTTTCTCCTGACAAACTAATGCAGTTATTGGGCGAAAATGAAAACTCTAGTTTCTCACCAAGCGGTATTCTTCGCGTCAGCGTTAATAATGCGGATCCGATCAAGACAGCCCGGGAGTGTTTGGAAATGATACGAATCTAAGTGATTATTCGGTACAGTGGCTGAGTTCTATGCGGTTACAAACAAAGAGGTTGTCGGCATTATCTCGCGTTTGTTTCCTGACATTTTGCCAAACGACAGAGGCGGCGTATTTTTCTTCGATCCAACCGAGCGGTTTGCGATTTTTCCAGACGAATTCGTATGCGTCGTGCTCGTTTTCCCCGGCGAGATGCCGGGCCTCGTGAAGCAAAATAGTGGCCCGCTCGGTATCATCCACCGGATACGTAAAAAAAATCAGGGTAGAGCGTCATTATCTCAAACGGGAAATTTGTCGCGGCGTACGCATTCTCTTTTGCCACCGAAGCGTTAAGCCAATTATCATTGCTTCAAAAAACAGTGAAATTGTCGAGAAGTGCTGCGTCGCGCGCGAATCCTTTTTCTTTTAAGATCTTGATCGCGCTGCGAACCGTGGCTTTTTCCTCAATTGTCAAAGATTTTGCCGGCACGATCAGTGAAAGATAAAAGCCAAGAAACGCGACAATGCATAGGCCGAAACAAACTACAGCCCTACATGATAAACCCGGAAGTTCTTTTGGATGAGCTTTTAATGTTCGCGGTTTCGATGAGATCGGACTGACATCTACGAGTCGGCATGCGGGACATTTTTTATTCATGGATTAGGACCGGGAAGATGCAGAATACATCTAGTATTTTAAAAAGAAACAATGGGCGCGGATGCCCGTTATAGCCCCATCTTTTCGTGACAAGAAACGCGAACGGCTTTTTTTGCATCAAATTGACTGGTTGCACAAAGTAGCTCGGTGATATTAAAATTCTTCTTGCAGAGTTATAGGAGTATTTGATGAGACATTTCCGGCAGATCATTCTTCCCTTATTTATTTCGGCCTTTTTTAGTATTAATGCATTTGCGCAAGAGACGCAGACACGTGTCGTCGATGAGGTGATTGCTCAGGTAAATGATGGTGTTATCACACTTTCGCGTGTCAAACGTGAAGTAAAGAACGCTGTCGATACGTTAGTCGAACAAGGTAAGACTCGCGAAGAGGCCCAAAAACTGGTCGATGAAAAACAGGGTGAACTTATTGCCGGCCTGATAAACGACGAGCTTTTGATCCAAAAAGCAAAAGAGCTTGGACTGGATAATGAAATTGACGCCAGCCTCAATCAACGCTTCGTCGAGGTCATGAAAGAATACAACCTAAAGACCATTGAAGCTCTTTACGCAGAGATGGAAAGGAGCGGCGTTGACCCGAAAGACCTCCGCGAAACCTGGCGCAAACAGGCGACTCGCGATCGCGTCATTCAGCGCGAGGTCCAGTCAAAGGTCTATTGGGGATTTTCCGGAAAGGAACTAAAGGAATACTACGAAAAGCATAAAGATAAATTTACCAAACCTGAATATGTTTCGTTCAGCGAGCTTTTCCTTGGTTTCGCGGGCCGTGATGAGGCGGCCGTGCGGGAAAAAGCAAAACAGCTTTACACCCAACTAAAAGCCGGTGGCGATTTTAGCAAATTGGTGACGGATAATTCTGATCCCGGAGTTATAAGCCGGGGGACAGGAAAAGTCGAAAGGCTCGTCGTTGGCGAGATAGTTGAAAAGGTCGCCACCCCGCTGAAAGGTATAAAAACGGGTGATTTTACCGCTCCGTTTGAGATCGAACAATTAGGAATGGTAATTTTGCGGGTTGATGCAAGAGAGTCGGCCAGCACCGAATCTGTCTTTGAGGAAAATGCTGTCAGGCTTTCGATGATGCCGGAAAAATTCCCGGATGAGCAAAAGAAATTTCTGTCCAAACTTCGCGACGATTCGTATATCAAGATCAGCGACAGCTACCGCCCAATCGTGTCGCCTTTACTATTCGCTGATGAGCGCAAGGGAAAGACGGCAAACTGAACTTAGCGATCATTGAAAAAAGACCGGATAAATCGGTCTTTTTTTTGGCTCTCAATACTATCGTAATATCTCTTTGATCGCTGCGTCGAATATCTCAACCCTGCGTTTTGCCCTTTTCGCATCGGGGTGGTCTTTGTTGTATGTCCTCATCAGGCGGACAACATCGGTCTCCAATGCCGCCCTCCGAACAATTAATTTTCCCAAGGCAAGCGTTAGCTTACCTGTGTCAGACGCCTTGACGCCGAAAACCTTTTCCAGTGATTTATCGAGTGAATTTAACTCGAAACGCAGATCGATCAACTTCGGATTTTCCTCGGTATAGTCCGCTGAGAGTGCCTCTAAATCGGCTTGGATCTCCGTTCTCCGCAGAAGGACCTCGGAGTATGCCGCCGAAGACCGGATCGGTCCGGCATCATTGGCTGGAGCTTGTTGACCGAAACAAAAAACTGGTATGGTCAAAAACATTGCGAGAGACAGAAAGCGAAGAAAAACGATCATCCATTAGGCTCCTACTTGGTGTCAAATGTAAAGAAATCCGGGGCGAGCTTTTGATTGGGATAATACTGTGTCACTTTAAAGCCCCATTTATATTCGTAAACGCCCTGATTGCTGTTTGTTGAATAATCCACTTTGTAAGAATAAGGAAGTGTAAAACCATCAACAATCCTATAATCGGAAAAATCTTCCGTCAGAATCAACCTCGTGCCGCCTTGCCGACCTAAGGTTCCAAAAGTGTCTTCCTTCGGGTTTATCTCATGGATGTACTCTGAGCGAACGTGATTAAACGTTTCAATATCAAAATACAGTCGGATCGAGAATTCGGAGGACCCACCATTCGAAGGAAAGTATTCCAGAACATAGACCTTGCGGCCGTTGATCTTCTTAGTCCCACCTGACGTAATCTTTGCCTTTCTTTTATCTGGATCCAGCAGTGCCCACCTCAACGACATACTTCCGCTAAAAAGGCCGTCGGTAAGTATTTTCCCATGTTCAGCGATAAACGCCCCGAGCGGTGACCTGGCACCTGCCGTTGTATATGGCAGATTTATCTTGTCTGAAAAATATCCGACCTTTTCAAATGGATATTCCTTCGAGTTAAGACTCATCAGAAACATCAAGTTACCGGTATTTGAAGTCACTAACGCCTTGCCACCCCCCTTTATGGTGGGAAGTTTAGATTCAAATTCGCTACTTCCAACGGCCATGAGGGTCTTTAATGCGTCCCGCATCTCTTTCGTTCCAATCGCATCAAGATGCTTCGAAATAATCTCATCGGGCTTTGGATTCTGGGCGGCCAAACCCGACGATATGATCGCGATCGCAATGATCCATGATGCAAGTATTCCTGTTTTTCTCATATATATTTGATTGTTTATCATGTCAATATTCTATCATTTATAAATTTGCGCGCATGTAAATATCATTAAATTTGCACGGTCCGGTCTGTCTTCACGAGCGGCGTCTCAGCTACAAGACGCGGGACCACGAAGTATTAGGTGCAAAGCCAAGCCTGGTTTCAATGATTTCACACGAATTAAACTCCAGATCACTATCCGTATCTGCCTCGACAACGCCGTCGCCAAAGGTCTCTCGGCTCTTCAGCTCCTCGAAATAAGTAGTAATATTATCAAGAATTTCACCAGCCGAATGCGAATGATAAAGCGTCTGTCGAAACAAAGCACCACCGACGAGGCCTTTTGTGAACTGCCCCGCAAGCTGTTTCATCTTGCCAAGAGCTACGATCTCGGGCATTTCCTCGCGGCACATCGAAAAGAATTCCAGCAGGACATCTTTCTTCTCCTGAAGGTCTGGCTGATAAGGTTCGCGGCCCGCGAGAGCATCGGCGAATTGGCGGAAAATCCACGGATTCTGCATCGCCCCGCGACCGATCAAGATGCCGTCGGTTCCCGTCTCCCGCCATTTCTTCATCCCATATTCGATGGTCGTGATGTCGCCGTTGCCCGAAACTGGGATGCTCACCGCGTCCTTGACCTGTTTGATCAGGTCCCAATTTGCCAGGCCTTTGTAACCCTGTTCGCGGGTTCGCCCATGCACCTGAATATGCTCAACGCCACACTGCTCGGCCATCGTCGCGGCCTCAACCACGTTGATCGAGGCGTCGGAGTATCCGGTTCGAAGTTTCAGCGTCAGCGGAATGGTGATCGTTTTCTTGATTTCTTTAAGAATTATCTCAAGGTTTGGCAGGTCGCGAAGCAAACCAGAACCGCCGCCATTTTTGACGACCTTTGGCGCCGGGCACCCGCAGTTTACGTCAAGTATATCGGCACCGATCTCCTGTGCCATCTCGGCCCCCATCGCCATACGTTCGGCCTTTCCGCCAAATATCTGTACCGCATACGGCCGCTCCTCCTCGTCAAAGCGCATCTGCCGCTTTGATTTTGGATTGTTCCGCGTTAAACCCTCGACTGAGATAAATTCGGAGACGACCAGACCGACACCGCCCCGTCGCTTTATCAGCCGGCGAAAGGTGTAATCCGTCACGCCCGCCATTGGTGACAGGATAAGTGGCGGGTCTATTAGAATGTCCCTGATCTTAAATGGTTTCATTGCTAACGGAATTAAGAATGTCCTGAAAGCGTGTAAAGAATTTACCAACGTGAAATCCATCCATGATCGTATGATTCGCATCGACGGATAGTGGCATTAACATACGATTACTATCCGGGAAAAGTTTTCCAAAAACAATGCGGGGAACGGTCTGGCTTTTGTCCATTCGGCTAGCATGTTTGAAACTTGTAAACGATACCCACGGAATCACCGAATAATAAATGAGGTCGGAGCGGTCTGATTCGACATCGAATGTTTTGAGAGCCTTAAATTTTTCACGCGCCGCTTCTCCTGATCTGTTGAAATCGAAAACGTCATCTTTCATTTCGAAATAGGCAAAAGAGAACGTCTCGTCGTCATTCAGAATGGTCTGGGTCGCATGGATCCGGTCAAATTCCACCAGCCGGCCGTCAACCAGCCGGATACGAAACTCACGTATCTCGTTGGCCGTTACAAGTGAGTAATAAAGTAACGTCAAAGAAATCACCAGATAGTTTTTCTTGCAAAAGCGATAGACCGAACTGACATCGACGTTTGCCGTGAAATTAAAAAACGGATCTTCATAGTCCTTAAAAAAATCGTAGGTCGCTTTTCTCGGCCAATTGTTGGTATCTAACTCGGTGTACATTTTTCTTACCCGACGAGTGTTAAAGAATTGTATAAACCACCTTAAAATCTCATCACTTCCTGTTTAACAACCGTATTATACGCCTACTTTACCCATTCCAGATGACCAACATTCCAGATTATTCCCCCATTAGAAAAAAGTTAACATCGTTCGGTTTGCAATACCATGAAAACTCGGATTACAATTCGCCTGTTTCATTTTCGTAACTTCGATTTTCGGATGTTGACGCCCAAGATCTCCGAATGTCGAAGCCGGAAAAGGTAAAGTTTCAATTCATCTTTTTAAAATTCAACCGATTTTGTGATGCGGATAAACTGTAGGTTTGTCCTGTTTCAGAGGAGAAAAATTATGTTTAGTAAAAGTACGAAACGAAAGACGTGGCACTTAAGAATAGGTTTTTGTGTATTTCTTTTGTCATTGTTTGTAATTGGAGCAGCCGCTCAAGATATTACGTCGGGCACAATTCAGGGAACTGTTTCTGACGAGCAAGGGGCGGTTGTCGCCGGTGCAACCGTTGAAGCTAAAAATACAGGAACTAATTTTACCAAGACTTTTTCAACTGACTCCGACGGACGATTTACTATTCTGTCTCTGCCACCGGGACTGTACATTGTATCGGTTACCAAACAAGGATTTGCAAAACTTAATCAAGAGAATATCGAACTGACAGTTGGACGGTTGGTTTCCTTGTATATTTCTCTAAAAGTTTCAGGTGTTAGCGGAGAAGTTACAGTTACCACGACCCCGACCGTTGATACCGCAAAGGTCGAATCGAGTACCACCTTGAACGAAACTTCGATCAGCAACACTCCGATCCTCGGCAGAAAGTTTGAAGACCTTTTGACATTGACTCCGGGCGTCAGCATCACTCAGGGGCCGGACGGTGATGAGATCAACTTTGCCGGTCAACGAGGGGTTTTCAACAACGTCAGTCTTGACGGCGGCGATTACAACAATGGGTTCTTTGGCGAACAGGCCGGCGGACAGCGTGCCGCAATTGACATCACGCTCGATGCCGTGCAGGAGTTTCAGGTAATCGCAACCGGCGCAAGCGCCGAGTACGGTCGCACGGCCGGCGGAATTATAAACGTCATTACAAAATCGGGCACAAACGATGTGCATGGCAGCTTATTTTACTACAAGCGCCTTAAAGCCTTGTCGGCAAACACATCGGATGGAAAACCATTGACCAACTTTAATAGAAAGCAATTTGGCGGAACTATCGGCGGCCCGATCAAACGCGACAAGGCTTTCTTTTTCTTTGCGTTAGAGGGAATCCGAGAAAAACTTACGCGGCCAAACTTGAGTGTGCCGATTGGAACTCCCTGCTCGTTACAGGCTCCTACCGTCCAGGCAAACGAGGCATTGATCAACGGCAGCCCAGACTGCCAGAGACGAGCCTTAATTACTTTCATCCAAGCAACGCGCAATCAAAATGAAGGGCTGCCAGTTGACCACGGGATTAAAAACTATGCGTTTCTCGGAAAACTCGATTGGAATTTGACGCCGAAAAACCATCTTGGCGTATCATACAATTTCGATCATTCGAGGAATACCAACCAAACTTTTGACGTTGCGACCTATGGCAATTCGGCAAACGGCACCGAAGGCCCGTCAAAAATAAATGTTGTTAACGTAAATCTTTTCAGTACGCTTTCGCCAACTATGGTAAACGAAGCCCACTTCACATATTCGCGTGAAGCTCGTCCGAGGGCCGCGACAACCTCAAATATTCCGGCCGATACAGCTATTGGTTTTGGAACAACATTTCGTTTTGGCAACCCGTTTTTCTTGAACCCTAGTGTTGACGAGCTTTTATGGCGAACGCAGGTTCGTGACAGTGTTTCGATTGTTTCCGGTCGTCACAATATCAAAGTTGGCGGCGACTGGCTGCACACGCTCAACGATCAGGTCTTTCGCGGGTTCTTTACAGGACGATATATTTTCGATAGTGTGACCGGCTTTTTGAGGTACGCGTCACCCGCAGCACCAGGAGGGTTCGGACCCAGAACTCAGGAGTGCGTCAGCGGTACGGGGGTAGTGACCTATGTCACTTCACCAACTCCATGCCCGGCAGGAAATAGTGTGAACGGACCTTTGCTCCTGTACTTGCAAAATGGGATATCCACAGGTATTGCCGGTGTCCCGCCTCCCGGAGCGTCAAAAGTAACGAATCAAGACTACGCATTGTTTGCTCAGGATAAATGGCAAATTATACCCAACCTCACCTTTAACTACGGGTTGCGTTGGGAAGCCCAAATCTTTCCCAAGCCGGTAATCCCTCCGTCGCAGACCGCGTATGGATCATTGCTGAGCAATCCGAGCTTTCCGTCCGACGGAACGCTCCACAGTCCCAAAAAGGAGTTCCAACCCCGCGTTGGTTTCGCCTGGGACATTTCTAATAACAGCAAGTCTGTTTTGCGAGCCAGCTACGGCATCTATTACGGACGGCAAAACATTCTGTCACAAGTGGGGTCAATCACTGACAATGGAGCTCAGCAGTATGGCATATTCTGTAACTCCAGCTTCGCGTTTACGTGTTTTGGTGCAGCAGCGCAACCGCCAACATGGCCCAATATCCAACCCATCGCACCGGGCGGCGGGATACCGTTTGGAGCCAGTGTACGCGTTTTCAGCAGAGACTACGCCAATCCGCGTATCTATACGACTAACGCACAGTTTGAGCAGCAGATCGCGGACAATCTAGCGTTGTATTTTGACTTTACGCACTCACAAGGTGTCCACTTGACTCGCTTCCTCAATTACGCCCGGACCGGCTTATTCCCGACCCTGGGCGATGTGTTTGTAACAAGTGCGGTCGGAAAGTCGATCTACAACGGGTTTACGGTGGGAATGAGAAAGCGATTCAGCCAACATTATCAACTCGAGGCGAACTATGTTTTGTCGAAAGATAAAGACGATGATTCAAACGAACGTGACCCGTTTACAGACCGTTCGATCAATCCGCTTAATCCCGGCCTCGATTATTCTTTGTCTGACAGAGACATTCGACACAAATTCAACTTCTTCGCTCATTTCGAACTTCCAGGCAAGTTTCAGTTCACTCCACGTTTTCAGCTGCGTTCGGCACAGCCGGCAACACCGTCGACAGCGTCCGGTTCGTTCGTCCTGGTAAACGGTAAGACAAACCGCAACACGCTGCGCAAGGATAATCGGTTTACCTCGTTCGATTGGCGTCTGGCGCGTCCATTCAAACTTGGTGAGACAGTTGAGTTGATACCGCAGCTTGAGTTGTTCAATACATTTAACTCCAAAAACTATATCAACTCGTCTTTTAATCCCGGAAATCAAAGCTCGCTAAACGCACCCAGCCTCTTTAACTTTGACGGCTACTTGCGTCAGGGCGTAGGGGATCCAAGACAGCTTCAAATTTCAATTAGGTTGAAATTTTAGGTATCGTCGCGGGACTTACAAACAGCAAAAGACCCGGCCTCAAAAACCGGGTCGTTCCATGCGTTGTATCTGCCTAATTCAACTAGCTTCGTACACAACCTTTCCATCCATCACCGTAGTTAGGACTTTCGCGGTCCCGATCTTTACCGGATCGATCTTAAATATATCGTCCGAAATGATTACCAGATCGGCTAATTTTCCGACCTCCAGCGTACCCTTCATATTTTCCTGAAACTCCGCGTAAGCCGAGCCCCACGTAAATCCTCGGACAGCCTCGTCAACGGTGATCTTTTGTTCTGGTATCCACCCGTTCGGGTTTTTTTCGTCGAGAGTACGACGGGTAACCGCGGCGTAGATTCCCCACAATGCATTCAGCGAAGCGACCGGAGAATCCGACCCGAACGCCAGAACGGCACCAGAATCGAGCAAAGTGCGAAAGGCATAAGTTCCCTTCAAACGTTTTTCGTCAAGTCGCTTCCCGGCCCAGCGGCCGTCGTCGATAATGTGGAGCGGCTGCATCGAGGCGACCACTTTGAGCTGCCCGAATCGCGGAATATCCTGCTGTCGTAGATGCTGGGCGTGTTCGATGCGAAAACGCCGGTCGCGCGGGCCGTTTACCTTTGCCGCACTTTCGTAATAATCCAAAATGGTCGCGTTCGCCCGGTCGCCGATGGCGTGGATATGTATCTGCAATTCCGCCTTGTCCGCATCGACGACGTTCTGTTTCATCGTTGTCGTAACTTCCGCACGAGGCAGCCCGCTCGTATTCGGTGCATCTAAATAAGGGTCAAAAAACCAGGCGGTGGTCGATCCCAGACTGCCATCAGCAAAACCTTTTAAACAACCAACCCGCAGCATGGCGCTGCCGAAGGCATAATGAATACCCGTGTTTGCCCACCGCTTATAATCAGCCAATGGTGAGCAGCCATAGACCCGAGTTTTCAGTTTCCCCTGTCGTATCAACTCCTGGTACACGCCAACATCTTTACCCGCTGACATATCCTGAACGCTGGTAACGCCCAGGCTCGCGGCGTGTTCGCTGGCTGCCAGAGCGGCTTCGAGATTTTCTTGGAATGACGGATCGGGAGTGACTTTCTCGATGTAGGCCATTGCGGCGTCTTTGAAAACGCCTGCCGGGTTTCCCGCCGCATCGCGAACGATCAAACCTCCCGCTAACTCTTTCGTGTCTTGATTGACGCCACCAAGTTTTATCGCGAGGCCGTTTGCCAGTGCCATGTGGCCGTCGAGCCGGTTTACCCAGACCGGATTGTCCGGCGTCACGGCGTCGATCATTGCCGCCGTCGGCAGGTTGTTCGGCGTCCAATTCTCATGGTCCCATTGTCCCCCGAGTATCCATCGCCCCTTAGGCAATTTGGCGGCGAAATCCTTGATCCGCTGAACAAACTCCTCAGGCGTCTTCGCACTCCGCAGATCGACCGATGAAAGCTGGGCTCCAGTCTCCATAAAATGCACATGCGCGTCATTGAATCCGGGCAAAACGGTTTTGCCGTGGGCGTCGATCACTCGCGTTTTCGACCCAACAAGTGACTTTGTTTCCGCATCTGAACCAACGGCAATGATCTTGCCGTTAAGCACCGCGAGCGAGCGGGCGATTGTGCGTTTCGTATCCATTGTGCGGATATTGGCGTTTGTTATCACCAAATCGACGCCAACTGATTGGGCAAGAACTGTCGGACGTGAAAACGCCAGAATTAGCAGTGTCGCGGCGAAAATGATTATCTTTTTCATAGTAAAAATAGTCCGGGAAAGTGTATCCTTAAAGTTCGCTAGATTATACCAATGAACGATAAACATATCCAGATTTTAGGCATTGTTTTGACCCTTGTTGGCTTAGTTTTCATAGGTTTTCTTTATGTATCAGGGCCGCGTTCGCTGGCCGAGGTCACGACGAAAGGTTCCGTAGTTTTAGGAACCTATGAAATAAACAAAACCGAATTTGAATTAGGGCTCACGAGTTTTCGCAGGGATGAATTCGCAACCTCCCGGGCTGCGTTTGAGCGTGCCGATCCGGAAAAGCGGGACGCAGCCACACAATATTACGCCGCCTATAGCTACTACAGGCAAGGGTGGGGAAGAATATCAAATGACGATACGCTGTTTAAGGCGGGTCTAGAGGCCGTGAATCGCGTGATCGCGATCGACCCGAATTATCGCACGTCAGATGAAACGCTCGGAATAAAAACACCTGCGGAACTTAAGAAGGAATTTGAGGAAGGCTTAAAGATTACGCCATCGGACTTTAACCCAATGAAACTGACCCGCGAAAGAAAATGAAAACGGCCCACGCAGAAAAAACTTCTTTGGATTTCGATGAACTCGACGACAGCCTTGAACCAGTTCGCTCCGTAGATATTGCTGTTTCCAGCGTTCTCGGAACAAATCTCTGGGATCAGGGGTCATCTCTCACATATATTCTAATGCCTCTCGTCTTTCTGACTGTCACACTCCTCGGCGGACTTCGCCTCGGGGCGGCGGACAACGCATTTATCTTTCTGAAACCGGCTCTCGTCTGCCTAGTTTTTGCGGCGGCCTCACTCGTTCTGTTCTTTCGCTCGGGTTTGATAACACTTGACGGCTGGTTCTCAAACGAATTTTCCACCCTGCAAAATACGGCGAATGCGGGTGTTTTGATAACGCTTTTTACCGCAACGGTACAGCTTTTTAACGGGCTTTTACCTGAACAGGGTTTGCCATTCTGGGTGGTTGGGTTTTGTTTTTTCTGGACGATATGGAACAACCTTTTTGCGGGTTTCGACACCAAACGCCTATTGCGAAGTCTGGTCGCCCTGTTTAGCCTGGCTTTCGTTGCCAAATATCTTGTATTAGCTAATTTGACCGCTCCGGCGGGCGGCACCTGGCTCCAACGCATTACCGAAAACCCCGGCAAAGAGGCGTTTTCATGGCTGCTCGATCTGCCGAGATACGCCGCCGGAACGGGTTACATTCAGTTTTTTACTATCGCTCTATTTTTGATCGGCTTATTTTTAACGCCGCGAACTACAAAAAAATGAAGTTTTTCACCGCCGCAGGTTTTTCATTAATTCTGGCCGCCTTAGCAATTGCCCAGTCACCATCTAAGATCCTCAAACAGGCCGAAAAGGCTCTCGGCGGGACAAAAGTCCTACATTCGGTCAGGTCCATTTCAAAAACCGGCAGTATTAAGCGCATCAGCGACGGAATTTCGGGAAAATATATCTCCCAAACAGCGCAGCCAAATCTTATGAATATTAGCTTTGATCTCGGCGGGTTTGAGAACGAAACGGGCTACAACGGTCGCTCAGGCTGGTCACGGAAGTCCCGGGAAGGCTTGCAAACGCTCATCGGGAAGGCCAGCATTCACCTCACGGCAAAGGCCCTGTTCCGAAATAATCTGTGGCTCAGATATAAGGACGATAAATCGAAGATCACATCGGGCGGCCAGACAAATGTCGAAGGAAAGACCGCGAATATCGTATTTCTGACAACTCAAAAAGGCGTCGTTATCAGAATGTTTTTCGACGCGGCGACCGGTCTGCTACTGCGTGACGAGATACCAAATGGCGATCAGGTTGAGACCACCGATTATGGCGATTATCGAGACGTTAACGGTGTAAAAGAAGCCTTTTCAAATCGTCTCACGGTTGCGGACCAAAGCGATGAGATTCGCTTTGACGATATAAAGATCAATCAACCGATCGCGATGGCGGAATTCAATTTCCCGATCATTTCGACCGAACCGCTCCCCGAAATTACTTCTCTTTTGAAGAACTTACAAGGGAACGAGGATAAGGTCGAAGCTATCCTCGACACCTACTCGTACAGCCAAAAAAACATATCACGCGAATTGGGGAAGGATGGCGTTCTTCGCGAGACCGAATCTGAGACCGTCCAGCTTTCCTTTTATAAGGGCCATCGAATAAGCCGCGTAATAGAGAAAAACGGAAAACCGTTGAGCGAAAAAAACCAGGCTGACGCTGATAAAGACGCTGGAAAACAAGTTGCGGAGATCGAAAAAAAGATCGCCAAAGAAGAATCTCTTCTCGGAAAGCAAGGTGCTAACGGTGCTCCGTCGGACGAAAACCGCCGCATCTCGATTGCCGAGGTGCTTCGCGCGTCAAAGCTATCAAATCCAAGGCGTGAACGCTTTCGAGGCCGCGACGTGATCGTGTTCGACTTTGAGCCAAATCCGGCATTCGACTTCAGCAACGCCAAAAGTATGCTCAGGTTCTTTGGCAAAACGGCCGGAGTGATGTGGATCGACGAAAAAGATAAACAGGTCGCAAGGCTCGAAGCAGTTCTCTTTGAAAGCCTAAAAATAGGCGGCGGCGTGCTGGCAAAACTGCAAAAGGGCGCCTCGTTCACGCTCGAAAAGGAACGGGTAAATGATGAGATATGGCTGCCGTCGCAAGCTGACATCAACCTCTCGGTTCGCGTCCTGCTCGTAAAAGGCATCAATATAAATCAGATCGTAAAATCTTACGACTATCGCAAATTTGAAACTGAAGTGAAGGATGCAAAGGTTGACGATGTGAAAAAGCCTTAGTGGGTAAGACTGATCAACACACTCTTGCCGTCGCGCCGGACGCGAAGGTTTTTGATGTTAAACCTATTTCCAAACGATATTTTTTCGGTCAAAGGCTGATCGTTGACAGCATCGATCACGTCACCCGATTGCACGCCTGCGTGTTCAGCAATTGAATTCGGGACAACTGAGCCGGCCTTCCATTCTGAACCCGCAAACTCAGCATTAACACCAATTAGCGTCAAGATCTCTTTCGCAGGTATCTGCACATTACGGGCAAGACCTTTGGGGTTTAGCGGTGCTTTGGCATTCAGATCGAAGCCGCGCGGAAGTATCTGACGGCCTTTATTACTCGCCTCAACATACGACCCGCCGCCTGAAGTGTCAGCCGTCGGCCGCCTGGACGCAATTCGTTTTTCAGGCAATTTTATCAGCGGCTTGGTTCGGGAGTCTGGTAATCTTTCGTCGCCCGCAACCGCAATCGTTTGATCCGAAGTCGGCACAATTGTTTCCGGTGGAGCCGCGTCAGCCGCAAGTACATCATTGGTCATTTGCACGACCGGAATTGCCGGAACGTCCCCGGTACGGACCGAATGAAAGGAATTAAACGCAAAATATCCGCCAATAAACAGGAGCAAAATGAGCGGCACAGCATAACGGATCGGAGCCGGAAGCCATTGCGCAGTTTTGTCCGTAGGCTTCCCTACGGCGATACGAGCCTTTACGCGAAAGTCAAAATCGCTTGGCACATCAACGCGATCGAGACTGCCAAGTAACTTACCGACCGCATCATCGTCCGGCCCAAATGCCGCGGGATTTTGTGTTTTCATATCTTCGTTTCCCATTTATAAATAATGCTGTAACTTCTCTTTTAACAGCCCGCGTCCACGGCTGATCCGCGATTTTGTTGTGCCGAGGCCGAGTTCCATAATGTTGGCGATCTCGTCGTAAGTCTTCCCTTCTATATCACGCAAAATGACTGGAACGCGATATTTTTCCGGCAAAGCAGCGATCGCTCGTCCGATCGTTTTGCTGCGTTCAGCTTCGACGAGCTCAGCGTCGGCCAGGATACGCTTATCCGGCGGCTGAAACTCGACCTGACTGCTGTCCTCGCTCTGAAAAAGGCCGGTCAGCGACAGAAGTCTTCGCCGTTTTCGCCGTCGTATTTCGCTTATCGCCAGATTCGTCGCAATGCGATAGATATAGGTCGAAAACGCAAAATTCGTGTGGTATCTGTCGAGAGCAAAATAGACTCTGACAAATGTTTCCTGCGCCAGATCGACCGCCTCTTCGTAGTCATTCAAAAATCTGTAGAGATAGTTCGTTATCGGCCCGCGATAACGGGCCATTATCTCGCCAAATGCCGTTTCGTCGCCATCGCGGGTGGCTTCGATAAGTGTGTGGTCGGACAATTTTTCTTCAGGCATACGGGAACGCAAAGCCTCCGCGCCAAAAGATTCGATATTGTCGAGTGCCATTCATTCATACTATTTACAACAGAACTCTGCTCAAAAACAAAACCGTCCCCGCAGATTCAATCACGCCGGGCCGCCGAAATTGTTGCGAAAATCGGCGACCTGGGATACGAGATCAAAAATCGGCGGATTTTACGGTCATGACTAAAAAGATCGTGTCGTTCGCACCCGGCAGGTTAAGTGTGCCGATAAGCGTCGGGACATTCTCAGGCAAACCGAGCTTGCCCACGCTGAGACCTATGGATTCGTAGTTGATGACAGAATTCATCTTTCCGGATTCGTCCTTAAAACTCCCGGTCGTCACCGGCACTCTCGCGCCAAAATGGAACGATTGGGCCTGAAACGCCTGTGTTCCCTTAGCGTTGGGCCCGTTTCTGAGATTGCCGACCGACCAGTCAAGAAATGTTTGCGAGGCGGCGGTCGATTCCTGTCCAAAAATATTAGTCAGGCTTTTGTATTCAAAGCTTCCCGAGTTTGTGAGACGGCCAAGAAAGGTGCCGGCCAGACGATAGTTTGAAAATGTAAAACTAGATTTTAGCTGGCGGGAAATAGCAGAAAGGCTTTGCGGAAATTCGGTTCGCTGAACCGTGTCATTTGTTCCGATAACAAGCTGAAGCGAAACTTCATAGCTCGGCTCGACCTGCGGCCGGACATCCGGCTGCCCAAGCGAAGTTAACGACGAAGCCATTATCACGCCGAAAACAAAAATTGCCGACAACAAAATTTTAGACTGGTTCATAGGTGTTCTCCTTTGCAGTAAATGCAAATTGCAAAGCGTTGCACCAACCAGCCCGGTTAAAGTTGCAAAAAAAATTACTTAGCTTGACTTGAACAGCTCGTCGTCGACCTTTTGGCCGTAGGTAACAGTGCCGATGTCGGTTTCCTCGACGATCTTTTCGTCGGCCCATAGAATGGTGCGGTAAGGGACGAGAGTGCCCTGGGCGTAGTTGTAGTCGTAGAATTTGCGGCGATACTTGACGCCATTCTCTTCGTAGGTGAGCATCAGCACGCGGAAGGATTTTGCGCTGACGTAAAAGCGGGTTTTGCGGTCTTGTTTGTCGGTGACATCGATCACATAAAAATCGACGCCCATTACCTTTTCACGCGGGCCAAGTTCGATCTTCGACTCGTTTTCCTTGTACCGCAGATACGCTTCAATGCAGTGAACGATCTGATTTTCAAAGCCTTTTGAAGCGTCTTCGCGGGGTGTAAAAACCGTGTTGTTATAGACGCCGAAAATCTTTTCCTCGTTAAAAACAAGCGAATATTTGGCGCTTGGGAAGTCCTGATCGAGCCTTATCTTTTCTTTGTCCAGCTTATCCGCACGAACAACAAATCGCTGATATGTCGCCTGCTCAACCTTGCCGTCCGAAGCGGTATAACTCGATCTGCCGCGTTCCAGCGTCGTTTTTCGGATCTGATTGAGCGTCACACGCCCGCCCGGATAACCGTATAGAAAGATCGAAGATTCGACAACCTGTTCGGGTGTCGTGACCTTAACAACGCCCTTGGCTGGCGTCGGTTCAGGTTTCTTGAGGACTGAGGCGGGCGGTGGAACGGCTTTTTTTTCTGCGCCGGTCTGGGCAAACCCCGCCCCAGCTAACAAGAGCGTCAACAAGATAAGAGCTAGATTTGACCTCGAACTCAGGAACAATTTCTCCATAATCAATCGGTAAATACGCAAATGCGGATTGTAGCATAAACGACAAAGATCGGCATCACGGACACGATATTTACCGTATCGAATTGATGAAATTTTGACGTGAAAAGATGCACGACTCGAATCAGTTCCAAGTCCCAGGTTCCGAGTTCCGAGTTGAAGAAACGCTCTAGCTGCATTTGAATACATTAACCGCGAATCCTAAACTCGGAACTTGGAACTCGGAACCCGAAACTCAAAACCATGTTTCACGTCGCATTATACGAACCAGAAATACCGCCAAACACCGGCAACATCGCCCGTCTGTGTGCCGCGACATTTACCGGACTGCACATTGTTGGTGTTACGGGCTTTAGAATGGACGACCGGACGCTAAAACGTTCCGGGCTGGATTACTGGGATGAGGTCAAACTGGAACGGCATCTCGATCTGCAGCACCTTTTCGAAAGTTTACCCGATTCGCGCTTTATCTATTTCACGACAAAGGCCGAGAGAACTTATTCCGATTGGTCGTATAAGGCGAACGACTGTCTCGTTTTTGGCCCGGAAACGCGCGGTCTGCCGGAAGATGTGCTTCGCGCAAACTGGGAGCAATGCCTGACGATCCCGATGCCGAACGAACGGGTCCGCAGCCTCAATCTCTCCACCAGCGTAGGCATCGTGCTTTACGAAGCGTTGCGGCAGATCGCTTACTCTGACAAATCTTTACCCGCTGCGTACGATTCTCTGCGATCTCTGCGTTTAAAAACGATTTAACGCGTAGGCCGCTGAAAACGCGGAGTAAACTATCTAAATTGCCTTTCGCCTGCAAATCAGTCATTATACTTGTTTGCCTTTATCACTGGGTTTACAACTATGATCACTACAGAAAAGATACGCAACATCGCAATTATCGCTCACGTTGACCACGGCAAGACCACGCTTGTCGATGCGATGCTGGCACAATCGGGGACGCACCGCGACAACGA
>JBDSCV010000116.1:0-4831 GCA_039920905.1 Pyrinomonadaceae bacterium | reverse complement strand
GTTGCGAGATATGTTCGTGAAAACGGTATCGAGCCCGTAAGTAACGGTGACGAGCCGACACAGGCTATAAAGGATCTAGCGGCGAGCTTTCAGGCGGCGGTTATAAAAGCACTGGTCGGCACGATGGAAAAGATCGCAACCGAATTACAGCCCAAAACCCTGATCGTCGCTGGCGGCGTCGCGTGTAACCTTGCTCTCAAAAATGCGGCTGAGGCAGCGGGGAAAAGGCTCGGTTTGCCCGTCTATTTCCCGTCAAAACATCTCTCCACCGACAACGCGGCGATGATCGCAGCAGCCGGATATTTTCATTTGAAAAATGGCGAGGGTGCCGATTTCCGAATGACGGCAGACATCACGATGCGGCTGCAAAATCTCGAAAACGAAGACGCTGAGCTCCGTAAACAGAAAGTTCGCTACCGGCTGTAATGGAATAGAGTAAGAACAGTTAACGCATAACAGCACGCGCCAACGTAAAAACATTTACCCGGCCCGCACCGTTCTTCTTGAGAATTTTTGCACAATGCGACGCCGTTGCTCCCGATGTAAAAACATCATCGACGAGCAGAATATTCTTTCCTTGGACCAGTTTTGGCCGAACAACCTCAAATGCATTCCTGACCGTCAACTCTCGTGCTTTTTGATCCATTCCGATGCGATGGATGGGCGTGTGCAGTTTTCGCACAAGGCTCGATGCATCGATGGGAATGTGGATAAAACGGGCGATTTCTGCCGCAATAATCCCAGCCTGATTGAAACCGCGTTCGAGCAATCGCTGCTTTGAAAGTGGAATCGGGATGATCAGGTCAACGGAAGAATTAATTCTTTGCAGAGCGTGTCGGAGGGCCACGTTTAGGCGAATAGGCATGACGGGGGCTGTTTTGAGATGAATGATCGAGGCGGCGAGGGCCTTTTCGTAAACGCCAGCGGCTACGGCATGATCGTAGTGATGCTCATCGCATTTATGGCAAAATACTGAAACCGGAGCCGCTTCAACGCCAAAAAAAGAACCGCATTTGGCACAGAGCATTTCCGAACCGCTAAATATGCGGGTGTCCGACCAACATGCGGCACACGCGACGCCGTCATCACGACTATCCACGTTAGACGAACAGACACGGCATTCTTGAGGATAGATCAATGAGAGAAGGGAATTTTGGAGGGCCTTGAGCATACGTCAAAGCTTATCGACTAGTCTTCGTCGAGGAGCCCTTTTTCCTGCAACTCCTGACAATCGAGGCAAAATCGAGCCGATGGCAGGGCCGCAAGGCGTTTTGGATTGATATCCTTATCGCAGTTCAGGCATTGACCGTACTCGTCGTCGTCGATGCGCCTCAGGGCTTCGTCGATCAGCATGAGCTGCTTGGTTTCGTTTTCAGATACGGCAAGCTGCACATTTTTTGAATAATTACGGACGGCGAGATCGACCGGGTCGGGTGTTTCCGAATCATCAACCGAAAGGTCATTGCCTTTTAATTTTTGTATCAACAACTCGCGTTCGGCGAGCAATTTATCTTTGACTTCTTCTGATTTCGATTCATTCATTTTTGATACGGAAACCCCTTAATAATCGTATAAGCTCTGTATAATTGCTCCAGCATTACGACCCGAGCCATCTCATGCGTAAAAGTGAGAAACGATAAAGATAGCACGGTGTCGGCCCTCGCCGCAACCTGTGGGGCGATGCCCTCGGCTCCGCCAATGATAAACGATATCTCCTTCGTTCCTGCGTTCTGCCATTTTTCAACCTCTTTTGACAATTCCGGCGACGAAAGGCTACGACCAGTAACATCAAGCAGACAGACAAAGGAGCTTTGATTCAATTTCTCAAGGATTCGTTTGCCCTCAGTTTCTTTTCCTTCGTGCGGAGCAGAATCGCGAATCTCGACAACCTCGCATTTTACAAAATGCGAAAGACGCTGCAAATATTCCTCCTGCAGCGTCCGATAATTTTTGTCCTTTGTTTTACCTATCCAAATAAACCGAAATTTCATTTCTATGCGTCAGCGGGTATCTCGACTATTCGAGCGTCGCGCCATAGACGCGCGAGATCGTAAAATTCACGCGATTCGCCGTTAAAGATGTGTACGATAAAGTCGCCGTAATCAAGCAAAACCCAATCGGCTGAGCTATAACCTTCGATACGAACGGGCCGTGAGGAAAGCTGTTTCTTCAACTGCTCATTGATCTCGTCGGCGATGGCCTGCACCTGCCGCTGATTTGAACCGCTCGCAATAATAAAAAATTCGGTAAAGCTGGCGATATCACGCAGATCCAGCGCGACCATATCGAATGCCTTTTTATCGCTGGCACATTTGATGGCGAGTTGTACTTCGGGGTCGAGCTCTGCAAACGGGGTAGGCGTCGCGGCAATTTCTATCTTGACCGCTTCACGCTGGAGCGATCTTTCCTGTGTTTCTTCCATTACTTATAAATCTGATATTTTTCGACGTAATTTGCAACCTCGGCCGGAACATCTTCGCGCCATGACACATCGCCTCCGCGAATCTTACGTCGAATGTCAGTTGCTGAAATGTTGAGATTGACCGAGTCAGTGAAAACGATCGAAGGTTTGTAGCCTCGGAACCTAGTCGCAACGGCGACCGGTTCTGACCTGCCGCGGAGATCTACGATCCTCGATCGTATCTCATCTGTCACATGTTCGAATCCGATCTCAACGCCGGGACGGGTGACAACTATGTGATTTGAAAGCGACAGAACTTTTTCCCATTCGCGCCATGTCGTGATGTCCATCCACGAATCGGCTCCCATCACAAAAAATATATCATCGCCCGGCCACTCCGCGTTCAATCTTGCAAGCGTCTCGACCGAGTATGGACGCTCAGGCATCTCGATCTCCAACTTTGAAATGGCAATTTTATGCTCGCTTTTAGTTGCGAGACACAGCATTGCGTAGCGGTCATAAGCGGATGTTGGCTTGAGCCGGACCTTATGCGGAGCGTGAAACGCCGGAATAAAAACGAATTCATCCAACTCGAACTGTCTAAATAGTGCGTGAGCGATCGCGATATGGCCTTGGTGTACCGGATCAAAGCTCCCGCCGTAGACCGCGACACGGCGAGGGCTGGACGGAGCGACGCCGGGTCGTTCATTCTCAATATTGGAGGCGATCTGGTTAACCATGGACCCCTCTAAACGGCGAGGTTCGCCGCTACGTCTCCGCGACCCTTTCGCTCCGTTTCGGCCTTAGCATCGGCTGCATCGCGGTTGAATTCGTCAAGAACGACCGAAACCGCATTAACCAGTTCTTTGACCCCGGCGTTGGTGACAGACGAGATCGCAAAAAATTCTTTTCCGTCTTTCAATATCCGTTTTTTTAGTTTTTCGAGACGCTTTCGCTCGTCGAGGGCATCGGTCTTGGTTGCCACGACGATTTGCGGCCGTGCACCAAGATTCGTGTCGTAATTCGCAAGCTCGCGATTGATGATCTCGTAATCTTTAACCGGGTCACGATTTGAAAGCGACGAAATGTCTACGAGATGCAGGATCAGCTTTGTGCGTTCAACATGCCGCAAAAAACGGTCGCCGAGACCGGCTCCGTCAGATGCTCCCTCGATCAAACCGGGAATATCGGCCACGACAAACGTGCGAAAATCGCCCATGTCGACAACCCCGAGATTTGGCTCAAGCGTGGTGAACGGGTAATCGGCGATCTTTGGTTTGGCGGCGGAAATCACGCTGATAAGCGTAGATTTTCCGGCATTTGGAAAACCGACGAGACCCACGTCCGCAATCAGCTTTAATTCAAGTTGTAATTCACGCTCGCCGCCCGGCCGGCCTGTGTAATGATAGTTCGGGGCGCGGCGTGTCGGGGTCGCAAAGTGCGAGTTGCCCCATCCGCCTTTCCCGCCTTTTGCGGCCAAATAGCGTTGGCCGGGATCGGTAAAATCGAACAGCAGTTCATTTGTCTCCGGATCGAAAACCTGTGTCCCGATCGGTACCTTGACGATGGCGTCTTCGCCGTCCTTGCCCGAGCGGTTCGAACCTTCGCCGTGGCGGCCGCGTTCGGCCTTGTGTTCGGGATTAAATCGGAGGTGCAGGAGCGTATTGAGGCCCTCGGTCGCCTCCATCCACACACTGCCGCCAACACCGCCGTCGCCCCCCGAAGGGCCGCCACGCGGAATGAATTTTTCACGACGAAATGCGGTCACACCGTCACCGCCGTTACCCGCCTTTATCCTTATCTTTACACGGTCGAGAAACATAACACTTTATTCTAAGCGTTTAAGGGTATAAGGGGAAGTGGGCGGCGTGAGCAAGGGGCCCGCACGTCACGTGGAGTGCGCAAAAAACAAAAGCGTTATTTTGATCGCTCAAAACAACGCTTTTGTTATTCCTGATAGTCCGCCTAAGCGTTCTAAAAAGGTTGGCAGTTCTCACATGTACACGCTCGAACCGCCGATTTTGTATCCCGAAGTTTCTCCTGCGGAGGATCTTCCCCGGTCAGCACCCAAAATGAATAAATTCAAACTGTTGTGCTCGAAAGCACGATGCCGTTAGGTCTTTTTTTGGTGGCTTTTCCTCCACCGCCGGTTACGTTCCCGGCAACGAGGCTTTCGTCCCGAAGGACTCCAGCGACATAGCACCCGTTTGGCTGATCATTTCCAGCGGGCGTTATCCGTTTTTATCCGGACAACCCAGATCCGCCTTTCGACCGATCCTAGCGAAGCCTTTCGGCTTCGGCTTCTGGCGTTCCTGACAGTGGCTTTCCGCTCCTTCTGTCCGCAAACGGTGTGTCACCACCTCCGTTCCATCTCCAGATGCCGGTCAAAATGCCCGTAAGCAATCTCGACTGTGTAGCAATCTTACACCC
>JBDSCV010000115.1:0-7567 GCA_039920905.1 Pyrinomonadaceae bacterium | reverse complement strand
GCAATTTTGTATTTGTCCGACGCAAATTGTTTGAACGCCGAGTAGACACTTTCATTAACAGGGTAGTCCGTAAATTTGATGTCGTATTCATAAACTATCGGGCGCTCGACTTTATAAGTTTCCAAACCTTTGACCTTGCCGACTACCAGATCGAGTGCAAACGCAAAGACAGGAACGGCGATCTTACTTTCGACCCGGTTTTTCTCGTTCGTGATCGTTTGTGTCTTAACAGCGACATCCGGATTTATACCGCCGCCGCTGTAAACGCTCCGGCCGGTGTCTGTTTTACTCTCTGCACCTTTAGGTTTTAGGACATCCGTATTTTCATCTCGAAGACTGCCACCCTCGGTGTAATAGTTATAGAGATCGCCATTCGAATAGTCTCGTTGTATCAGTCGTCCCGCGGGCGTCTGATATTTTGCTATCGTCAGGAGGAGCATAGATCCATGATCGAGTGGAAACGGATTCTGGACCAGACCTTTTCCAAATGTCGTTTCACCAACGATCAACGCACGGTCGTGATCCTGCAAAGCACCGGCGAGTATCTCAGATGCGGATGCCGTATTGCGGTTGACCAGCATAACCACCGGGGAACGGTCAGGCGCGCGGTTTTGGGCCGGATAATTTTCGTTGGCCCCCTCGACGCGTCCTTTCTGTGTAAAGATGGTCTGCCCGACCGAAAGAAATGTGTTTGCAACGCGGTAAGCCTGATTGACAAGGCCGCCGCCATTGTTGCGAAGATCGATCACAAGCTGTTGCATACCCGCAGCCTTAAGCTCACGCATTGCCAGCACGAATTCATCATAGGTTGTTTGATTAAACCCGCCGCTCATATTGATATAACCGACGCCCGGCCGGATCATATAGGCTTCGCCTATCGAGGGCTGCGGCACGGCATCGCGTATAATTTCTACCGTCTCACGTCTGCCCGTCGCCAGTCGTTCAACGACAATTTTAGCGGCCGTGCCCCGCGGTCCGCGAAGGAAAGTACGGACCTCGCTAAATGGTTTTCCGAGCATTGAGGTGCCGTTGACCTCGACGATCTTGTCGCCGTAGCGAAGTCCCGCCCGATTTGCCGGGGCGCCGTCGAATGTTGCCTTAATGTATGTTGCAATGACCTTTCCATCCGCATCACTCAGATCGCCGATAGTCGCTCCGATCCCAAAATATTTCGAGCTCTGATCCGTTCTGAACTGCTCGGCTTCCTTCGCATCAAAATAATTGGAGTGCGGATCGAGCGTGTGGAGCATTGTGTCGATCGACGACTTAAAAAGCTCGTTGTAATCCAGTGTCTTTGATTTGACGTAATTTCCCTGGATCACGGATAGGGCCTCTTTCACGTCGCTTTGTATCATCGCCACCGAAACAGGTTTGCCTGACGGCACCTTGGTTGGCGAATTTATACCGCGATCGGCTTCAGCTTTCGCAGTCGTCGTTGTCTGGCCGAAGCCGGCAGTCGAAATAAATAGAATTGTAATAAGGGCGAAAAGGCGGGTATTGCTTTGCTTCACAGAATTAAGATCTCCTAAGGTAAACCGTTAATCAACTATGTTCCACACCAAAAGAATAACATCCATTGGAGGGAAAAGCGATGGATTTAGTTGCCTTTCATTCACCGAAAGAATGAACTTACTAAACTTTTCTCGCGTAAGGTATTAAGTTAAACTTTGATCGTCTTTACGATCCCTATTGGAGGATATTTAATGTTGAATAGAATACCGATTGCGGCCGCGGTTTGTATTTTTTTTGTGGTCTGTGTAGCGGCACAGACCAAATTGCTTCGTTTCCCTGATGTTTATGGGGATCGCGTGGTCTTTACTTATGGAGGCGATCTCTGGACAACATCGTCGAATGGCGGCACGGCAACGCGAATCACTGCCCACCCCGGCGTTGAGACGTATGCTAAATTTTCAACAGACGGTAAATGGATAGCCTTTACGGGACAGTATGACGGCGACGAGCAGGTATATGTGGTCCCGGCCGGAGGCGGCGAGCCAAAACAGTTGACATTTTATCCTTCACGCGGCCCTCTCGCTCCGCGTTGGGGCTTTGACAATCAGGTTCTTGGCTGGACAAAGGACGGCAAGATCTATTTCCGCAGTCAAAGGGATTCATGGTCGCTACCGATTGCCCGGCTTTACACGGTCTCTCCAACTGGCGGCCCCGCAGAGGCGTTACCAATGCCCGAGGCCGGCTCGGGATCGTTCTCGCCGGACGGTTCAAAAATGGCCTATTCACCGAGGTTTCGCGATTTCCGGCCAGAAAAACGTTACGGTGGTGGTCAGGCGAATAAGCTCTATATCTACGATCTTGCAACCAGCGATGTAAAACTGATCTCCGACAGCCCACGGTCGTGCCGCGACGCAATGTGGCTCGGCGGCACGGTCTATTACAATTCCGATAAAGACGGAAAATTTAATTTATACGCCTACGACACGGCAAGTGGCAAGACAGCACAGGTCACGAAAAACCGTGATTGGGATATTCGTTGGCCAAGTTCCGATGATCAAAACCATATCGTTTATGAACGCGATGGCGAACTCGAAGTGATGGATGTTGGCTCAAAAAAGACATCTAAGCTCTCGGTCAATGTGCCTGACGACGGCATTAACAAACGCCGACGCCAAGTTTCTGTCGCCAATCAGATCAATTCGTATTCATTAAGCCCCAAGGGCGAGCGGGCTTTGTTTGCTGCCCGCGGCGATATTTTTACAGCTCCGCTCGAAAAGGGCGGCGTCCGAAACTTAACCAAGACTTCGACCGCAAACGATAAATTTCCGGCGTGGTCGCCCGACGGGAAAACAATTGCATTCATCTCTGATAACAGCGGTGAGGAAGAAGTTTGGTTCGTTCCTCAGGACGGCTCCAAACCACCCGAGCAAATGACGACTGGTTCAGGGGCCCAGCGTTACGGCATCACATGGTCCTCCGACGGCAAAAAGCTTGCATTTAGTGATAAGGAGGGAAAAGTTTACGTTCTTACCGTCGCAACAAAACAGCTTCAGACGATTGTTGATGCCGCGAATGGCCTGATTCAGGATTATGACTGGTCGCCAAAAGGTAATTTTATTGCTTATTCGACGCAAGGCAAAAATGGACTCTCAGCCGTCCACATTTGGAGCGCAGCCGACAACAAAAATACGCGTGTAACCCCTGAACTGTCGAACGCTAAAAGTCCGGCATTCGATCCTGCGGCGCATTACCTATATTTCTTAAGTGACCGCGAATATGCGCCCTTGATCTCAGGTGCCGAGTTTAACTATGCAACTAACAGAACCACTCAGATCTACGCGCTGGCATTACAAACGACCGGGAAAAGCCCTTTCCCATACGAGACCGACGAAGTAACTATCACTGAAGACAAAAAAGAAGGTGCGACGCCGACTCCGCCGGCAAAAAGCGACACCCCGGAAACTATCAATTTTGAAGGTATCGAAAAACGGGCGGTCAAAGTACCGCTTACGGCTGACAATTATGGCGGACTTTCGGTAAACAAGGGGAACCTGATATATGTCGTTCAGTCTCCCTTTTATTATGGCCGACAGGCCGATACACAATCCTCGCTTCGGATATTTTCTCTTAAGGATAGGAAAGAGACCACTCTGCTGCAGCCAGCGGGTGGCTATGCAATCTCGGGCGATGGCATGAAGATAATTGCGGGTTCCCAGGGCGGATTTTCGATCTTCGATGCAAACTCGAACGGCGACAAGACACGAAAACCCATATCGACGGGCGGTCTGATAACCGAGATCAATCCGGTCGAGGAATGGAACCAAATATTCAACGAGGTCTGGCGCCGTTATCGTGATTGGTTCTATGTCGAGAACATGCACGGGTTTGATTGGGTCAAAATCCGCGAAGATTATAAAAAGTGGCTGCCTTATGTGGCTCACCGTTCCGATCTGAACTATGTCATCTCTGAGATGTGTGCCGAGCTTACTGTCCAGCACGCATACATCGACGGCGGAGATTTCAATCTACCTACGCGGGTGCGGGTTGCATTGCCCGGAGCGAGGTTTGAGATTGATAAGGCCGCCGGGCGATACAAGATCAGAAAGATATTTGGCGGACAGAATGAGGAAGACATATATCGGTCACCAATGACCGAGGTCGGCAGCGATGCAGAGGTGGGCGATTATGTTTTGGCGATAAACGGCGAAAATGTCAGCACAGATCGTGATATTTACTCTTATCTGCGAGGCAAAGCTGAGAGCACCGTGACATTTACGGTTAACAGCACACCATCGACCCAAGGGGCGCGAGACGTGACTTTTCGACCTGTCACCAGCGAATCCGATTTGCTTTATCTGGACTGGGTCGATGCCAACCGTCGGCGGGTTGATCAACTTTCCGGCGGACGTCTCGGTTATCTGCATCTTCCCGATATGGGAGCACCCGGGCTGCGTGAATTTATCAAATGGTATTACCCGCAGCTTAACAAAGAAGGTCTGGTCGTCGATGTCCGTGCAAACGGCGGAGGCAATGTTTCGCGTATGCTTATCGAGCGCCTGAGCCGCAAGGTATTGGGAATTAATTACTCGCGCGGTAGTATCGATCCTAACACTTATCCAGACGGTGCGTTTCCGGGGCCGATGATCGCGATACTGGATGGGAATTCAGCTTCTGATGGGGACATTTTCCCATATATGTTCCGGCAAGCCGGTCTCGGACAGCTTGTCGGAAAGCGTAGCTGGGGCGGCGTAGTTGGGATCACGAATCGCGGGACACTTATTGACGGCGGAGTCGTCAACGTTCCTGAGTTTGCTCTTTTGAATACCAAGGGCGAATACATTATCGAAGGTTACGGTGTCGACCCCGACATTGAGGTCGATAACGATCCTAAATCGGTCATAGCCGGCGGCGACCAGCAGCTTGAGCGAGCAATTGCGGAGTTGATGAAAAAGATCGTGACTCCGGTAAAATTGCCTAGACGTCCGGCTGATCCAAATAAAAACAAACAGCCGTAGGATTGAAGAAATTTAACGCAAAGACGCAAAGATGCTAAGACGCAAAGGAAATAAAAGAATGTTTAAAAATCTTCGCGTCTTTGCCCCTTTGCGACTTTGCGTTAAATTTCTTTCTTTTTGATTTCGATGTCGTATTTGCTAGAGGTCACAAATCTCAGAACCCAATTCCCGACGCGGGCTGGGCTGGTGAAATCCGTGGATGGTGTGAGTTTTCGCATCGCCGAGGGTGAACTGCTGGGCCTCGTTGGTGAATCGGGCTGCGGCAAATCGATCACGGCCCTTTCAATAATGCGTTTGATCTCGCCGCCCGGAAAAATCGCCGGCGGATCGATCAAGTTCAAGGGCGAAGAATTGACAACCGCGTCAGACGAACGTCTGCGTGAACTGCGGGGCAATGATATCGCGATGATCTTTCAGGACCCGATGACGTCGTTAAATCCGGTCTTTACCGTTGGCGAACAGATCGCCGAGGCCCTGCGGCTGCATCGGAAACTCGATAAGAAAATGGCATGGGCGGCGGCGATCGAGGCGATGAAAGAGGTTTCGATACCATCACCCGAACGCCGGGTCAACGACTATCCGCACCAGCTTTCGGGCGGTATGCGACAGCGTGTGATGATAGCGATGGCGCTCGCGTGCGACCCCGAATTGTTGATAGCCGACGAACCGACCACGGCGCTCGACGTGACGATTCAGGCGCAGATCCTCGAATTACTGGATGAGTTGCGTCGGTCAAGAAAACTCGCGGTTCTGCTTATCACCCATGACCTTGGTGTCGTCGCCGAAGTAGCCGACCGCATCTGTGTGATGTACACCGGTAAAATCGTCGAAGAATCGGGCGTTGATGAGCTATTTGCTGATCCAAAACACCCATACACGCGCGGATTACTGCGTTCTGTACCAAAATTGACCGATGCCGGTTCTGCAAAGGCTGTGCGTCTGCAAACAATAGAGGGAACCGTGCCGAGTCCGACAAATTTGTCGTTCGGATGTCATTTCGCCCCGCGTTGCGAGCATCGGATGGAAATTTGCGTCGAAGGTGAAATACCCCTGACACCGCTGGCTAATAGCGTTAAGGTGCGGTGTGTTTTGCATGACGAAACACAGAAATTCAACATTGCCAGGGAGAGGACATTGTCGGCAGAAGCTGCTACTGCATAGCGAGATATTCAGCGAGGAATGTAGGGAAGGCTTTCTTTTACAGATGAACGCGATAGCAACTAAAATGCCTGCCACGCCGCTTGTCGAGGTTCGCAATCTTGTGAAGCATTTCCCCGTCGATAACAGCGACGATGTGGTGCAGGCGGTTGATGATGTTTCGTTTAATATTATCGGCGGCGAGACGCTAGGTCTTGTCGGCGAATCCGGCTGCGGGAAATCAACGGTTGGCCGGTGTCTGTTGCGTCTGCATGAGCCGACGAGCGGCGAAGTTATCTTTGAGGGCAAAGATATTATCGGACTGCCGAACAGGAAAATGCGGGCCCTGAGGCGCGAGATGCAGATAATTTTTCAGGACCCTTATGCAAGCCTGAATCCGCGTCTGAGTGTTGGTTCGATAATTTCCGAGCCTCTAAAAATACATAACATTGGTGGCAAAGCCGAGCAGAATGCGCGGGTCGCTGATCTGCTGCAGAAGGTTGGCCTTGATCCGAAATACGCCGACCGTTATCCGCACGAATTTTCGGGTGGCCAACGACAACGTATCGGCATTGCGCGGGCGCTTGCTTTAAACCCAAAGCTGATAATCTGCGACGAACCGGTGTCGGCCCTTGATGTGTCCGTTCAAGCTCAGGTAGTGAATCTCTTGCAGGAGTTGCAGGATGAATTTGGCCTGACCTATCTCTTTATCTCACATGGTTTAGCAGTAGTCGAACATATTTCCGACCGCGTCGCCGTGATGTATCTTGGCAAGATCGTGGAAATATGTGACGCGGGCGAGTTGTATTTGATGCCGCTTCATCCATACACTAAGGCGCTGTTATCGGCGATCCCGGTACCGGACCCAAAACACAAGCGTGAAAGGATAGTGCTGAAGGGCGATGTGCCGACCCCGATCAATCCTCCATCCGGCTGCCGTTTCCGCACCAGATGTCCGATCGCTATTGAGAAATGTTCCATGGTCGAACCGGAATTACGCGAAATAACAAGTGGGCATTTTGCGGCCTGTATCCGAATCGACGGATACGAAGCGGCGGCGGCGATAACTGAAACAAAGGCTCCGGTTCCTGCGTAGTTGTGTTGTAATTCTTAAACCAATTCTGTGAGGAAAATATGAATCGTTTAGCTGGAATAATCGTTGCGGCTCTCGGTCTCGTGATTGCTGTATTAGGTGTCACAAAGATCGTCCCCGGCCTAACCCCAACGGGCGTGGTCATGATCCTGTTCGGCGGCCTGATTATCGGGCTTAGCTTTGTGAACAAACCCGATCCCGAAGGCACCGAGCGTATGTCCACCCCAAGTACGCTTGGAAACATTTTTTTGCTCCCACTGAGGTTTTTCAAAACCTTCGCCGACATCCGCGTTTCCTCGTTGCAATGCTGATAATGTCGATTTTGTCGGTAACCTACACAAATCTCTTTCTTTTCCGGCTTGGCCCTGAC
>JBDSCV010000114.1:0-5813 GCA_039920905.1 Pyrinomonadaceae bacterium | reverse complement strand
GTCTTCGCGCTTTGTCACACCAACAATGTACCAACTGTCACCGACCTGAAGCGGCGTTTTTGAAACGTCACCGGCCTTCATTGCATAAACGGCGTCTTCGAGAGCCTCACTGGTTGCAGCTGTTGGGCCTTCGCCAAGCGGCGATCCGAGAACAAAATTCTTTTGATCTTTTGCGGTCATACCCTTTGCAGTCGCGGCCCCACTGAGAGCACCTACCGAACCCGCACCGGCGGCGATCTGCTTTGCGATTCCCTCGACCTGAGAACGGGCCTTTTCGAGCTTAACGACATCGACGATCTGTGCCCTGACCTCGTCAAATTCGGCGTCACGCGGCTCTTTTTTATCGACGAGCATAGGTATCGCAAATCCGCTTTGGATCGGCGTTTTTTCACCGACGTCATTCTGATTTTCAAGACCTGCGATGCCCGCTTCAAACTGGGGTGACGTACCGATATTCGGCACGTCATCGCCAGGTTTGACGAATGCGGTTTCGCGAACCATATCGCCGGCGGCCATATTTGCCTGTGCCGCGAAAGCTTGTGCGGTTTTCAGCGGATCCCTTGTTTCCTTGAGCGAATCGACAACCTTTTGGGCAAGTTCGGCGGCAACGGCGTAAGCTCGGCGGTTGCGCAGACTAACCTCGATCTCTTTTTTGGCCTGCTCGTAACTTTTCGGCACGTCATCGCCGCGCCGCAAGATGAAGTAGCGGCTCTGGTAGTTGATCGGCTCCGAAACTTCGCCCGGCTTCATTTTTAAAAGTTTCTGGTACGGGTCGTCCGGCTTGTTTGGATTTTCGCGAACCGGGCCTACCAGCTTACCGCCGCTTTGTGCGGACGCCGGATTTTCCGAGTGTCCCTTTGCTAAAGTCCCAAAAGTTTCTTCGGAAACAACGGGACCGTCCGTCCTCAGCTGCTGGACCAATTCTGCGGCCTTCGCCTGTATTTGAGCGTCTAACTCCGGCTTTGGAATGCGCAGGACGATCTCCTGGCCCAAAACACCAGCCAGTTTTTTGTCGGCTGGGAGTTTGTCATATTCGGCCTTTAAATCCGCGTCGGGTATCTGAAGTTTTGCGCCGATCTTTTCGGTGTTTACAAATACGTACTTGATCTTCTTTTGCGGAACACTGATGTAATAGCTTGTTTTGTTTTTCTCGAAATAGTCCCGTAATTCGGTGTCCGTCGGTGTGATCGTTTTGGCAAGATCCGAGCTGTTGACGGCAACATAGCTGAGATCGAACTTAGTGTTTTTTCGCTGAAAATCGTTTACGGCCTCTTCTTCAGAGATGGTTACCCCGGATGTGATGAACGCATCGAGTTTTCGCAAACTGATGTCGTCGCGGACAGTTTGCTCGTAACTTACGATATTTCCGTATTGTTCGGTGACGCTTTGCTCGTATTTCTCCTGATCAAAGGGTGTGCCGTCGTCAGATTTGTACTGCTCTCGGATCCGAGCGGCCACTTCGGCGTCGCTTGCGGTCAGTCCGAGACGCTCGGCTTCGACACGCGCAACGCGGCTGCCGATAAGGCCGTCAAGCATCATCTTTGCCGCAACGTTCTGTCCGCGGCCAAACCGGCTGTAATTCTCTTTTTGCCGTACAATTTCGCCGACAGTGATCTTGTGCCCCGAAACGGAAGCGACGGAATCCTCACTTTGCGACAGATTTGCCGTATAAGTGTTACGAGCCGGTGTGTAGAAAAAAACGAGGCTGCCCACCATTAAGATTGCAAAAACGAGAAGAACAAAATTACGTGTCTTCTCAAGACGGTTGAAAAACTTTAGCATCTGCGGATACCTGTATACTTTAAGATAAGAACTAATATAGTCGTCAGAGACAAACCGTTATTCTACCAAAGTCAATGGTGAAATCCAATGCATTATCGTCTGCAATGCAATAAATACTTGCAGTTTTACTTTATTTCAATGATGATAAACGGGATATTTGACGCGAAATGGTAAGCACTAAGATCAAATCTGTAGGCATCGTTGTAAAGCCGGGGCACGCGGAGGCGAGGGCCACGGCAGATGAGCTTTCGGCATGGTTAAAGACGCGCGGTATCGCTCAATCCGGCGAACCGGTATCCGCTGGGGAGATCTGCGCCGACCGAACGCTAACACTAAATGCCGATTTGATCGTCGTCCTTGGAGGCGACGGCACGATGATCTCGACGGCGCGGCTTGTCGGCGACGCGGATGTGCTGGTTCTCGGTATCAATTACGGCAGTCTGGGATATCTTACGGATTTTCGGATCGAGGAGATGTTTCCGGCTCTTGAGTTGATAATTGCAGGCGAATACGAGATCGACAGGCGGGTAATGCTTGACGCCGAGAATTGGCGAAATGGCGAAAAACTCGTCACCGGTCGTGTACTCAATGACGTTGTAATAAACAAGGCCGCTCTGGCGCGGATAATCGACATCGATGTAAGGCTAAACGATCTTTTCGTCAACACCTTTCGAGCCGACGGCCTCATTGTATCAACACCGACGGGTTCGACCGCTTACAATCTCTCAGCCGGCGGGCCGATCATATATCCGTCAATGAACGCCGTAGTATTAACACCGATCTGTCCTTTTACGCTCACAAACCGCCCGATCGTCGTACCTGACGGGGCCCGGATCGACCTCGCGCTCGACAATGAAAACGAAGGTGTCGTCCTAAGCCTCGACGGCCAAACCGGCTACCCGATGAAGGCCCACGACCGCGTTGTCATCCGCAAAAGCGAGACGTCATTCAATCTTGTCCAACCTACAAATCGAAATTATTTTGATGTTTTGAGAGATAAATTGAAATGGGGCCGGTGATTATTCTTAGAATTGCAAGGAATTATGCCGTCAATTAAATTTAGTAAATAATATAAATTTAGTTGACGGCATAATAGTTACTTATTTATAATAATCTAATGAACAACCAACCATTTCAAAACCCTTTCCGTCCAGGCGCAGGGCATCCACCTCCATACCTTGCAGGTCGAGAAAAAGAAAAGCAGGAATTTAAGAAGTTATTGAAACAAACCATAATTCTGGAAAACTTGGTCTTGACAGGGTTACGAGGCGTTGGAAAAACAGTTTTGCTCGATACTTTAAAGCCAATTTCTATTCGCGACAGTTGGTTATGGGTAGGTACCGATGTATCTGAAGCCGTCAGCGTAAGCGAAAAAAATTTAGCAATTAGATTAATTACCGATTTATCGTCACTAACGTCCAACATTAGGATTGCTGAACGGGAGATAAGAAATATTGGGTTTGTTCATTCGACGGAAAGAGTTGAAAACAGACTCGATTACACTTTTCTTGTATATATTTTTGAGAATACCCCAGGACTGGTTTCTGACAAACTTAAATTTGTTCTCGAATTTGTGTGGAAACATGTAAAGTTCTCAAATTCCTCGATTAAAGGTATTGTTCTCGCATATGACGAGGCCCAGAATCTCAGTGATCAAGCAGGTAAAGACGAGCATCCATTGTCAATCTTACTTGATGTGTTTCAGTCAATTCAAAAGAAAGAAATCCCAATAATGCTTGTATTGACAGGGTTACCCACATTATTTCCAAAGTTGGTTGCAGCAAGGACATTCGCAGAGAGAATGTTTACGGTTTTAACTCTTACAAAACTTGATAGAGATTCAAGTCGGGAAGCTATTAATAAACCAATCGATGACAAAAAATCTCCTGTAGAATTTACTGAACACGGTGTAAATCAAATCATAGAACTCTCCGCAGGGTATCCCTATTTCATACAATTTATATGTCGAGAAGCATTCGATTTAATTATCCAAACAATCGAATCGGAGAAGGAGTTAGTTGTTCAATTTGATGGAATAATAAGAAAACTTGACACGGATTTTTTTGCTGGAAGATGGAATAAGACAACGGATCGCCAAAGGGAATTATTAAGAGTTGTAAGCGTACTTCCTAATTGTGATGATGAATTCACAGTTCAGGAAATTGTTGAGATGTCACAGATGGCGCCGGGAAAAGCGTTTGGCAATAGCCATGTAAACCAATTACTCAAACAGCTTGCTGACGCAGGTCTTGTATATAAAACAAGGTTTGGAAATTATTCATTCGCCGTCCCTCTTTTAGGCCAGTTCATTTCGAGGTTAGAGCATGGTCGATCAAATATCTGAAATTAACCGCTTTAAAAATGCCTAGTAAATTTTATTGTGGAGTAAACAAGCGAGGTTGAACTTCCTCTTCAGGCTCGAAACCATCCGGAAACCACTGAAACTCATTCAGATCGCATTTCCCTTTCTCGCTAAAGATCACGCCTTCGGCTTCGAGCAATTCTTGTTGGAGATTCAACGGGATGGTCAATCTTCCTGTTGAACATTTACCCTGCGAATTAATGACACGCTGCCACGGCACACCTTCGTCTGCACTGTGCATCACATAGCCGACCGTCCGGGCGGTGTACCCCTCGCCCAAAATGATCGCGAGCTGACCGTAGGTCATTATCATTCCGGGCGGAATTTCGCGAACGATGGCGTAAACACCTTCGCGGTATGTTTTGTCGTTGACCATCATATGATCTGATCAATTTTCCCAAAGCATTGTGCGTGCCGGCGAACCGTCGCCGCCGCCGCCGATATATTTTAGCGGCATACAGATCATTCCGTAGTCACCTGGCGGCACTTCGCGGAGATCAATGCCTTCGAGAATGACGACCTCTTTCTCGAGTAACGCAATATGTACCGGATGCCCGGGCGAAACGCTTTTTTCGATCGAGAGATAATCAATGCCGACTAGTACCACGCCTTTTTCTACGAGTAATTTTGCGGTCGCTGGCGTCAGGTAAGCAAAATCAGTACGAAAGCCATCTTCCGGCGTCGCCCAAAATGCGGAATTCTGAGTTTTGAACAGCACACGGCAATGTTCGCCGATGTCGCCTACATGCTCAGGTTCGATAGCAACAATATCGTCCGGCACCTGAATAACGCGGCACGGCCCGACAAGTTTCTGCGGGTCGAGTTCGTGGACCCGCCGTGCGCCATCAATAAAGTGGTTCGGCGCATCAACATGAGTCGCGGTATGGACGCCGAGCGAGATCTGCGAAACGTTTGCGGATGAGCCGCTGGCGATAGCCTTGAACGACGTTATCTCTACGCCCGGGTCGCCCTTGTAAATAGGCGTCGTCGCGCTGATCGCGACCGTAATGTCGTAAATCTTTTTCATTTTTTAATCTAGTTACTTCAGTAATATAGAGAATAAGTTAAAAGCGGGGCTTCGACAACGTTTGCATTAGCGCATCTTTTCTATTTAGGTTAAAGATATGGAAATTGGACACAAGGAACAAAAAAAGAAAGGTACATTCTTTGTCGAGGAAAACGGTGAAACACTTGCGAAGCTCGAATATTTTCACTCCGCACCTGATGAGATAACGATCTATCACACAGAAGTGAACGCTAAACTTCACGGCAAACATATCGGCGACAAGCTTGTCGAGGCGGTCGTAAATTTTGCAAGAGAAAATGGCGTGAAAGTCGTTCCAACCTGTTCGTTTGCTAATAAAGTGATTGACCGCACACCCGAATATCAAGACGTTTTAGCCTGATCATATGCATTCTCCTCGAATTTCGGCCTCCAGCTATTCAAACACCGCTCCGCTCGTGTGGTCGTTTCTCTATGGCAAAAATCGCGGAAAGGTCGAGATCATCCTCGACAACGCACCGGCCCGCTCGGCAGAGTTGCTGGCCCAGGAACGTGTCGATGCCGCTCTCGTACCGGTGATCGCTTATCAGATGATCGCGGGTGTGCGGCTGATACCTGACGTCTGTGTCGGCGCCAGGGAACGCGTTCGGAGCGTATGTCTCATTA
>JBDSCV010000113.1:0-10946 GCA_039920905.1 Pyrinomonadaceae bacterium | reverse complement strand
TTCCCGCCGCAACGTCATGGCAAACGTCCTCATAATCGCGGATGGTCTGCATCACGCCGCTGCTCGACGCAAAGATTGTTTCGAGCACGGTCAGGTTTTCATCGTATGCAGGATTTTGTGATAGGTAGGCTAGCGTTTGGCCTTTTGCACGCATGACTCGGCCCGTATCAGGTACTTCGGCACCTGCGATTATGCGTAAAAGCGTTGTTTTTCCTGAGCCATTAGCACCAATTATTCCGATCTTGTCGCGGTCCTCGAGACCTAGCGTGACGTTCTCAAAAAGCGGCCTAAAGCCGTAGTTTTTTGAGACATTTTCGAGCGAGACGATATTCATAACGTTATTTCAACGTTAGCAGAATGACGCAAGGCCCGCCAATTGGTTGGTTTTTTAGAAAGAGTCTATTGCGAGGATGTCGCCGAGGCGTTCAACCGTGATGTCAGCAGCCGGGTATTTTGCAATGGCCCCTGCGTCAAGGGCGTAGTGGCCCTGTCGCGGAAAGATAGTGGTTACGCGCTCAACCCAAACGTCTTTTATGGCCGACAAAATTCGAACTTTATCGTCAACGAGCACATATTTTTGAGCTGGATAGCGACGCTCCACATCGTCCAGTTCGCGTTCCTTGTGAACGTATATCAAGATGTTTCCGCCGACGGCCTCAAAAAGCCCCGACCGCTCGATCTTTCGCGGTTGAAAGACGACATCTCCGTCCGTCAGGATGACGACCTTGCCCATTTGGCTGCATCGTTCGATAACCTCAAGCGAATGTGGAAACAATCTGTTGGCAAACGGATAATTGATCAAATAGGTAGAAACCGCCAGTACGTGTGAGTCGTAGGGATGTTGAATTCGGTATCGCTGTAACGCGCCAAGGTAATCCGCATAACCGAGTTCGCTGCGCAATTGCTCAAATATTTCCCAATAGCTACCGCTTCGCTCGCCGCCGACCTCTTTGTCCAGAAACCGTCGAAGGTCTTGAGTAACACGGTCATTGTCGAGAAGGGTGTTATCGACGTCGAAAAGGAAGACTGTTTCGGATTTGTTCATAACGCAGTCGGGTTCCAGCAAAAACCGGAGTACGGCTGAGCTTTTCCGAAGTTGATCTCAACTATATCGTTCATTATTTTGCGATATTATCATGAATCAGCTCGACAACCTCCGGTAAATACTCGGTATCCGGTCGGGCAGCGAAGGCACATCGCCGAAGCGATCTTTGAGTTCGGCCGATTCAGTAGATGGGTTCGATTCGTGGATCGGCCACACACGTAAACGAAATAAATTGGAACCTGTGGAAGCCCAAACTCGTTCTAGATTTAGATACTTCTGCAAATCCCATTTTTTGATTCGATCCGGGACCTGGGGGTGCGGAGGTCAGGATGCTATTCTATTGAATATGAGACAGTTAATCGCCTTGACGGTCGTCGCTTTTCTACTCCATCCTTTGGCTTTTTTCGCGCAATGCGCGAGCGGTAAGGGGGCTGAGACTTCTTTTTCCACCGATTATGATGCATTTATTCGTAAGGTGATGGAACGGGTTCCAGAAGTTCCTAGTATCGCCATCGTAGTGATCAAAGATGACAAGACTGTTTTCCTGCGTGCATATGGCCTGGCCGACAAGGAAGCGGGTGTCAAGGCGGATACCAACACACTCTACTACATTGCATCATCGACAAAGTCGTTTATGGCAATGGCGGCGGCCGTGCTTGATAAGGAGGGCAAAATCCGCCTCGACGACCCGGTTACGAAATATGCCGCGGGTCTGAAGTTTAAGGCGGCGATACCGAACAAGGTGACGGTGCGAAACCTTTTGACCCATACGAGCGGGCTAAGGAACGGCCCGATGGTATTCCGCATGGCGTACTCGGGCGACGCGGATGAAAAGGACATGATGCGTGCCTTTGCGGATGTGACGACCTACGACGAGGCCAGATACGGCAAATATGCCTACGACAATCTTGGCTACAACATTTACGGGCTCCTGGTGCAACGCACGCTGCATAAGAAGTGGCAGGACGTGCTGCAGGAAAAGATCTTTGGCCCGCTGAAGATGGGGCACACGACCTCGTATGTCTCCAAGGCCCGAGCAGCAAAGATGGCGGTAGCGCAATCTTATCTCTTTAGCCCGGACGCCGGAAAGGTCATCCTTTCGCCTATTGCAAAACACGATAACAATATGCAGTCGGCAGGCGGGATAATGACGAGCATCTCTGACGTCGGCCGCTGGTTGAGACTGAATATCAATGACGGCAAGCTCGACGGCAAGCAATTGATATCCATTGAGATAATGACGAGTGTTCACAATGCTTACACGCAGACCACGCGAGAAGCAGGGCCGTTCAAAGGCAGCGGCGAGTACGGCCTGGGCTGGCAGATAGGCAAATACGCGGGTGAAAAAGTGATCTATCACTTCGGCGGTTTCCCTGGCTGGACAAGCCACATCTCATACGTGCCGGACAAAAAGATCGGCGTGGCGGTATTGGTCAACGAGAGCACCGCCGGCGGTGACGTCGGTCATACGCTGGCGACATACGCCTACGACTGGTGGCTCGGAGCAGGGGATCGCGAGGCAAAATACGCGGCCGGACTCGATGCCAGCGCCGCGAACTATAAAAAAATGCAGCAGGCACAAGTGGCGGCATTTCGCGACAGGGAAAAGCGGACCTTGACGCTGTCCAAGCCGCTCCAGGATTACGCTGGTCGGTACACCAATGAACTACTCGGCAATATACAGATCACTGTCCGGCAAAATTCACTCGGACTAACCCTAGGCAACATAGATGTCATATCAACCCCATTCACGGACAAAGACACAATCCGAGTAGAACTTATCCCCGGTCAGGGTGAGGTCATTAAATTTGGTCTTAATGCCGAAGGCGTGGTCAATTCGTTAAGCTATGGCGGAATGACGTTTGCCAGGATAAAGTGAACTAGCTTGTGAGGCGCCGATAAATATTCGGCATTCGTTCAGGCAAACTCAACACGTCGTCGATGATCGTGTAACCTACATTACCGTAGAGGTCTTTGAGTTCTGCCTCGGATTCGCGGTCGATGGTGATGCAGAATGGCGTGACGCCGAGCGTTTTGGTTTCGGTCAGAGCTTCGCGAACGTCCTCGCGGGCGTATCGTGCGTCGCCGTAATCGTGGTCGTAGGGGCGGCCGTCGGTCAGGATGATGAGCAGTTTTGTGCGGGCCTCCTGCTTTAACAATTTGGCCGAAGCGTGACGGATCGCGGCTCCGAGACGTGTGTTGTTTTGAAAGGTGATGCCGCCGATACGTTTCTCGATATCCGCCGAGTATTTTTCCGCAAAATCCTTTACAACATAAAACTTCACATTTCTCCGGCCCTCGCTTGTAAAGCCATAGATCGAATAGACATCGCCAACGGCATCGAGAGCCTCGCTCATCAGAACGAGGCCTTCTTTTTCTATCTCGATGATCCGCCGGCCGGGATGTGTGTATGGCTGGAGCGGATTTCGCGTGATCGTCCTCGCGGTCGAAGACGATTGGTCGAGCAGGATCGAGACGGCGACATCGCGCTGTTTTCGTAGGCGTTTTGTATATAACCGGTCCGATTGCAGGCCGTCAGCTTTCTTATCAACGATGTAGTCGATGACGGCGTTGAGGTCGTAATCTTCGCCATCGATCTCGCGGTTGATGCGTGTCAGGTTTTCCGGCTTCATCAATTGGAACTGATGTCTGATCGACGAGATCACGCCGCGATAACGTGAGCGTGTCAGTTCAACAAAGTTTCGGTCGCCTTGTTTAACTTTCTTCTCGATAACGCGGCTCCAGCCGACGCGGTAGTCGTTCAGCTCGCGGTCCCATTCGTCGTACGCAAATGCAATATCGTCAGCCTCAAGCGCCTGTTCGGGCATTTCGCTTTGCGACCACGCCTCGGCTCCCCGCAGATCGTCCGGTTCGCCTTCGTCATCGAGGCTGTTCCAGGCGTTGAAAAGATCGCGGATGTCCTGAGCATTCTTTTCCTGCTCGCGTTTAACCTTGTCCTCGGTCACGGCCTTCACGGCGTTTTTATCATCGTGTGCGAACTCACTTTCCTGTTCCGTATTATCCGATTCGGCTTCCTGTGATTGTTCGGGTGAGATGTTTTGAAACAGGTTGTAAACACGGCTCGTCGCCATTAGGGAATCGGCGACCGTTGTTTGAGACATGGAGACAGCGGGACGCAGCGACGCAGCGACGCGATGTTCATCGGTTCCTATCTCGGCCCCCCAGCGTCTCGCCATCCCACCGTCCAAGTATTTCTCGACGATCGCCTCGATTTCGGTTACGACTTGCCCATAAAACTGCTTCGCATCATCGGTCGCACCGCCGCATAAGGTGATTTGAAATAGCAGCTCAAACGGCACCTGATGGATCGGCAGATCAAAAATGTATGGACGATTCGCACGCAGAAAAGACTGCATCAGATCGAGGTCGGCGACGAGGCCTCGGTAGCTTTGCCGCAGCCGATTGTCGATCCGCGCATTTTCCATCGTGCCGAATATTTTGCGGGCCAGACGTGGTTCCGGGAAGACGGTGAGAACCGTTCTGTAGTCCGACTCCTTTGGTAGGTTCTTACGACGATGTTTTATTTCGGCCTGAATTTCTTTATCTGGAAGGGGCTTTTCCGCGTTCTGCACATCTTCGATATAACCGCCAAGCGAGAACGCGTCGATCTCGTCAGCCGTTGCCGAATAAAGTTCTGACAGCTCTGCAAACGCGGTTTTTAACTCCTTAGTATCTCGATCAAAAGTCCCGAATTCGATCTGTCCGGCGCCATGAGCCGCGAGCACTTTATAGAGTTTAAAATCGAGATCGTCATTGTCGAATTCTGCGATTGATACGGGCAGATAGATCGTTTTTCCGTCACCGATCCGCGATTCCTGCGGCATTGCCGTCAGCGGCCGTACCTCAACCTCTTTGCCGGTCAGTGCCTCGACGTACATTCGCAAAACAGATTGAACCTTTTCGAGCGGCAGACCTATTCCCGTTTCCTGAAGGCGTGCATTCGACGCGCGGGTTTCGAGTGCAAAGTAGCTGCCGCGGGCCTTTGACGAATTATCACTTCCTTCAACGAGGCCCTTCTCGACCCACTCTTCAAACTGTTCGATTGACACCTTTCTCATCGCCCCGGCGCTCGATTTAAATGCTGCTAAAGCACTCTCGGCATCGGTCAGGGCGATCTTTGCCGTCAGTTGAAGAACACGGCGAATGTCGTCGGGTGCGGCCTTTTTCTTTTTACTAAACGATGCAAAAAACTTGGGTGTCGAGCGCAAAAACGAGATCAGAACTGCGTTTCCATGCTTTGCAATGGAACGTGACAGCGTACACCAATCTTCAAACGCGGTCTCGGCCACCGCCAAAACATCACCGCCGGAGGAGACAAAATGCAAAGTCACGCTGCCGCCAAATTCGAGGAATTCGCCGGCCCGCCGCATCAAAAGGATCGCATTTTGCGCGGTTAGGTTTTCGACCGAAGAGGGCAGAGTTGACCACAGGTCGGCCGTCATACCGCCGGTTCGATTGGCGAACTGCGACGCGAACGCGATGACCGTATCGGCCACTTCGTTACTATCATTATCAAATCCGGCAAGAACCTCTGCGACGGCGGGCGTATTCTCAAGAAACTCCGCGCTGTGCTTTGCGGACCGCTGGGCGATCTCGGCGGTGAGGTTGAGCACATCAATGAGCAGCTTTTTATCAGTGATCCCCGCCGCGATCACAGGGATTAGCCGAAAAGAATCAAGAGCGATAGAACTAGACAAAACCAGTTGCTTGGTACAGATCTGAAAAACAGCAGAGCGCGCCGGTTCCGGCACACGTGTTAGCCCGGCGACGCCATCGGCGAAAAACTTACTTCCCGTATCAGCGTTACCCATCGCAAGCCGGCGGCCAAACTCACCCCAATGCCACAGATCTTCGACCGAGAGAATTTTCGCGGCTTTTGGAACGGCCTCGACAAACTCGCGGCTGACCCGCAGAGACACACCGGCCAGAGCCGCGCTTATCTCCAAAGCCGCGCGTCTTTTATCCGCAGAAAGTTTAGCAAGCCGCCGGGCGAGGCCAGTCAAAGTCGCTTTGCTGTCGTTCTTATTTTCAGCCACCCAACGAGTTTAAAGGAAAATATTGAAAGACTGAAACCACTAAAATACACTAAAGTTCACGAAAAGAATTTTCTTTTCGTTAGTGTATTTTTGCGTTATTTCGTGGTTACTCTTTATATTAGTGGTGGTGCTCGCCGGTGACTTCGTTCAATTTGGCGATGTCGAGCAGCTTTGAAAACTGGTCGAAATGGAACATCGTCTCGTCCTTGCAGTGGTCACAAAAGAATGTGACATCCTCGCCGAGATACATATTTTTGAGGTGATAGGCAATAAAACAGCCGTAGCATTGGATACGCTTGCCAAATTCTTTGAGGACGTGATCTTGAGATTCCATAAGCTGGCAAAAACTCGCTCACCCGCTATCGCAGGATGGTAATGACTACTTGACGACGCCTCGTTTGGCGCTATTGATAAACTCGACGAGCAGATCCACCTCTTTACAGCCGGTGATCTCTTCGCGAATTTTCTCCGTCGCCTGTGTGGTGTTTAATTTGGCTGAAAGTAAGAGGTGAAATGCACGGCTTAGTTTCTCGATAGTTTCTTTGCTGTACCCGCGGCGCCTCATGCCGAGACGATTAAGGCCGTAGCATTTAGCGTGATTGCCCTGGATGACGGCATAGGGCATGGCGTCCTTGACGACCACCGAATAACCGCCGACAAAGGCTTCGTAACCAACCCGGCAAAATTGATGTACGCCCGAATATGCACCAACGCTTGCTTTGTCGGCGATCTCGACGTGGCCGGCGAGCGTGGCTGCGTTCGCCATTATGATCTCGTTTCCGAGTTGGCAGTCGTGAGCTACGTGGGCCTGAGCCATTAGTAAGTTGCCGTCGCCGATCTTTGTTAATCCGCCGCCGCCCTCGGTGCCGCGGTGAATAGTGACAAACTCGCGAATGTGATTGCGTTTGCCGATCTCGGTCCGCGTCGGTTCGCCCGCGTATTTTAGATCCTGAGGAGCGAGGCCGAGCGAAACAAATGGATAAACATGCGTCTCCTCGCCAATAGAAGTTTGCCCGTCAACCACAACGTGCGCATCAAGGCGCACGCCGTTGCCGAGAGTTACCTGGTCGCCGACCGTGCAGAACGGGCCAATGTGACAGCCGTCTCCGATCAGGGCCTGTGGGCCGACAATTGCGGTTTCGTGTATAAATGAACTCATTAACTACTAGGAGTTTTCGGAAATTTTATCTGAGGGATCAGGTAGTGGTTCGACGGAGGTCTTGGCTCCGCGAAGTATCAGCCAAACAAATACGCCCGCAACGGGAATCGCTAATAACAGACCCAGCGCCGCTCCGCCGACCATTGATCCGACCAATCCCAAGAGGCCATATTTCAAATTACGCTTTAGAATACCCGTTATTAACGGCACAAGGCCTATAATCAAACCAATACCGGCACCGACCAGAACCTTTTGCAGCATCGTCAAACCCGTCGGGTCCATATCAGTTACTCCTTGATGTCGCTCCTGTTAGCGATGATAGACAAGATATCTGCCTCCGCCGTTATCTGGCCGTCAACAGTTGCCACGCCGTGCATTTTTTGAACTTTGCTGCCGATACGCAGTGCCGTTACTTCCAGCCGGAGAGTATCTCCGGGGACAACCGGGCGCCGAAATCTTGCGTTATCAATGCCGGTGAAAAACGGTATTTTATTTTCGCGATCTTCGAATTCCCGCAGGGCTAGGATCGCTCCCACCTGAGCAAGCGCCTCGATTTGCAGGACACCGGGCATAACCGGAGCTGCGGGAAAATGTCCGGCAAAGAAATGCTCGTTGATCGTAACCTGTTTTATGCCGACTATACGCACACGCGGATCGAGCTCGATGATCTTATCCACCAGTAAAAACGGATAGCGGTGGGGAAGTATCTGCTGAATCGCGATTGAATCAAGAATAATCATAAAAGCGAGTATATAGAAAGATATAAGCCAAAAGACGGCAAAATGCAATTTCAGGGCGTTCGCCTATTATTTGGGCGGTACCACAGTTGCCGGTCGCGTGTTGTAAAAAATGATAAATTCTTTCGTGGCATCGGCGCTCTCAGCAAGAAAAAGTAATACGCCCGAATCAGCAAACTTTGAGACGTCAAAAATCGCCCCATAACCGTTTTTCTTTGCAAACTCATCAATCCGTTTACCGATATCCCTGCTGACCGGTGTAACCAAAATATCCCGCCGCCGGTTGACGGCACTTTCCAGATCAGTCTTTTTATAGGTGATTTCGCGTTGGAGGCGTTCGCCTTCTTCCTGTTTGGCCGTATGCGTATTCTGATTAAATTGAGAGGCTGGCAGTTTCTGCATATCGTCAAGTTGTTTGGCGATGCCCTTTAGCCGGGTACTGCCGTCCTGAAGTTCTTTGACGCGTACGGCAAACTCTGCCTCTAACTGTTTATTAGCAGCAACCAACTTTGTAATGCCCGCCTTTTCATCAAAGAACGACTCCGAGTTTATCAAAGCGATCTTTGCAGCCGGCATCTGTGCAAATGTGGAGATCGAAAATAAAACTGTAAGAAAACCAAACACAACTAGCAAACTAATTTTTTTCATGGTCAAAATACTCCTTCTATAATATTTTAAAAGGTCAGAGGAGAGCGGCTCTCTTCTGACCTTTTAATTAAGTTTTATGAATTTTTACTTAGGTACTGCCGTGGTCGCGGTGGTCGCCGGACGGGTGTTGTAATAGGTAATAAATTCCTTTGAGATATTTGCCGTCGGGTCTAAGGCCAGAATAGCGTTTACGTTCTGATTGGCAAGTGCCGCGATGTCCAAAACGACCGCATAGCCTTTTTGCTTTGCATAATCCTGAAGGGCCTTCAAAATGTCGTTGGTGATTGGGCCGAGTACCTCGCCGCTGCGTTTTTCGTACGTCACATCAAATTCTTTCTTTTTAAATTCGCCGTCACGTTGGAGCCGCAGACCTTCGTCCTGTTTTGTCTGTAGCGCCTGCTGATTTACCGGAACCGCCGGATTGCGGGTTGCAGCGTCCATTTCATTTTTAATAGTGGTCAACTTGGTCTGAATCGCCTGCAATTCGGTAACACGTGGCTTAAGTTCGGCGTCGAGGGCTTTAAGAGCGTTCAGATATTTGGTGACGCCGTCTTTTTCATCCGCGAACATGCCTGTATCTATCCAGCCAATCTTTGACGCTGCCGGTTGTGCTCCGGCCTGTGCAAACGCCGAAACCGCAAAAATCGCCGCAAAAACAAAAATGGCGGCAAGTGAACTAATTTTTTTCATTGTGTTGTAAAACTCCTTAATATGGCTGAAAGATTATGGCCTTTCTAATCTATACATTCTTTGAACCTTATTTTACGAAAACTGTTGCTTCCTCGTTTTGAAAAAAGAATAGCAATAGTAAATGAAAGTAAAATTAAAGTCAATTATTTACCGGCCTAGAAAGTTCTGCCGACCGTAAATCTAAATCCGCTGCGTTTACCGGGCAAAAAGATTCCTGGTAATTGTTCGGTAAAGCCGACCTGTGCATTCGGATTGTAATAATAAATAATACGGAACGGCACATTCACGACCGGTACCTGCACTCTAAGCTCGACGCCCACGCTCGCCTTAAAATCTTTTAGCTTTCCAAATCTGGATTCGTCCACCCTGAGCTGTGTATTCTGCTGCACCTCACCACGGAGATACAGTTGCTGAACCTGTGGCGACAGACTTGTCGGACAGCCAAAACGGTTGCCGCGGCAAAATTCGTTGATATAGTCGGTCTTGGTTAACACCCTGCCCCGGTAAAACAAAACGCTGCCAAAACTGCTTTCCAAAACCGGTGCGTTGATCAGCCCTAAAGCCGTGAGACGTCCCGCTCCTAAAAAAGTATCATCCGCCAGGAATTCGCTGTTGATAGTTTGAATACCCGTTTTGCGGAGATTAAAGACCGATCCGACGTCGCCAAAGAAAGCAAGATTTGCGGGGCCGAACAGTGGTATACGATATTCGACGTTGGCAAGCAACTGTGTGTCTCCGCCAATGAACCGGAAGTTTCGCGAAAATAATGCCGGGTTTGCGCCGGACGCGCCAGTTACCTGACCAAGAGATCTGATCTCATTGACGAGTGTGGTGTTGACGATGCCGGTATTTGTGTCAGCAGTTCCAAAAGAATTTACGGCGACCACGACATTTCGGCTGGTGACATATGTGTCAAACGGAGCGACCGGCCCGATCGAACGCGAGTTGTAGCCGCGAATGTCGTTCTCGCTTCCGAGAAAATAGCGTGAATATGCTGGAACACCGCCAATAAACGAGATCGAATTTGCGTTCCTGATCTTGTCGGTGATCGACCATGTTCCGATGGTACCGGCCTGAAGTCTAAATGCCAGCACGTGAGGATTTTTCGATCTCTTGTTTCTGATCGGAATAAATTGCGAATACTGGACCGTGGGTTGATAGGTCCTGACAGAACCGCCAAGCCCCGCGAGAGCCAGAGAAACAGAAAGCGATTTACCGCTGGCCGTGTCAATGCCGTTTGCTGATGGTTGGCGGGTGTCGTAAACGAATGTGCCAGTGATCTGACTGGTGATAATATTTGGCTGGCGATAGATAACCGGAATGCGGGCCGCCGGATCGTCCGATTCATTTATTTTGGGATCCGCGATGCTCGTCGCCGACAATTGGTAGGTCAGACCGATGCGTGAAAACTGAGTAAACCTTCGCTTTTTAAAAAATAGTTCGGACAGCGGAGCAGTCGCAAAAATGTTTCCGCCAAAGGTGGTCTGGGTGAATAAATTGGCCGAACTAGTCGTCACCGTTCCCAGCGGGTTAAAAAGGTCATTCAGAATGCTCTGGTTTTGGGTCAGGGACGTTCCTTCTCCAAAGAATTGATACCGGCTGCCGAATAA
>JBDSCV010000112.1:0-3876 GCA_039920905.1 Pyrinomonadaceae bacterium | reverse complement strand
GCCTGATCTAACAGCCGTTCGAGCCATACATTGGTATCGACAAGATACATCCGATTAACCTCGCCAATCGAGAGCCTTTTTCTGAAGTTCCAGCGATGTATATTTTTCGCGAAGGTCGCTTAATGCTTCGCCCCAGTTTTGGCGCAGCTTCCCGACAGGTTTCCGTTTCCGCTTCGCCAGCAAAAACTCCGCAAAATCTCTAACCTCAGCCTGCGAATGCGGCGTAAGTTCTTTTACAAGATCATCAAGCGTTTTCTTGGGTACTCATATTTCTCCGATAAATCAAATATTTTAAGAACAAAACTAGCTTACCGAAAATTGAAAGAATTTGCACGAAGAATGACCAACGGATACGCCGCCGACGCGTTTCGGCTCGACGGCGAAACCAACGCCCGTGCCCGCATGACCGAAGATTGTCGACGCGGAATTGCTAAGTTTTTAGAGAAGCAGCAGGGATGGCCGCAGTTATTGCACAAGCCCACGGGTAAACAAGGGCGATACATCCAACACAGTTGTGAAGATGTCTTTCGAGACAACGACCCGCGTATCGCCCTTACTCACGTGCGGGCTTGTGCAACCATCGCCAAAGCCGTCGAAACCAACGCAACCGCCCGCATGACCGCCGTGCCGATAACATTCGCAAAGCGGACTTCAGAGTCGTTAATACGAATCGTGGTGCAGTCTGGAAACTACGAATTCGGTCTCGTCATCTTAGGAGCGAATCGTTCCTGGGTTTCATTCATTCGCTTACACATCTCGGCCTGTTTTGCAGGATCATTTTCGGTCATCCGGATGATGTTCCGTTGTGCAAAGATATTCTCTTTAATACGCTCGTCCGACAACTTCTGAGCACGCTGCCTATTGACCATTTGAATTTCCAACTCTAAACATTCAGGAAGGTTGATAGGATCGCTTTCCGCGAATAGAGCCTTCAACTGCTCGAATTGCATATTGGTATTCGCCGTATCTTGTTGCTTATTCGCGCCATTGACACTGGGAGAAGATATTGGTGAAGCCGTACTTAGCTTCGTGTTCTCCGATTGAGTATCTTTCTGAGAGGTGCAAGCAATTTCCAAAAGAACTGCCACAAGCAATAGAGCTTTAAAAAATCTGAATTTTCTCGACATGGCGTGTAGTCAACTACTTAGCGAAAGCGACTTTTGTCACCTCAACCCTTACCTTTTTAGCCCAGTCACTCGGTGCTTCCTTAGCGTCGTACCCAAATTTCCTACTGTATTTCGGCTTTAGGGCACTCGTGTCTGACATTCCGAAGTTTTGGGCCGATTCATTAACTGGCGCGTATTTTTTCTCGGCAACCGGGTTACCTTGCGTGTTTAGTAAATAGATGGTGATCTCAACCTGATCGAGCGTCCTGTCACCGTTGTTCTTTAGCTCTCCAAATACGCCCGGTTCCTGCAAGATTGTTTTGGCTACCTCTACTTTGCTAACGGAAACATTGGCTAGGTAGGCCAACTCCTCAGGGCTTGTTGATGCTGCAGTTGACGTGGTTGTCGTTGACGATCTTTTTGTTTGAAACGAATTGTTTATTGAAGGTGCGTTAGCTACTGGCGTGGCCGATTGCCCACCAATAAAGTCATATGCGATGAGACCCAACCAACTGACGAATATGACTCCAATAGATGCGAAGATGTGTTTGTCCGAGATAGACCGAAAGATAGAACTTGGTGTCTCCGGTACATCGCCGTCAACCGATTCCTCACGTTTTATCAAAGCGGCAGCGATTAACAGTACCGCTCCGAGTATCAACACGGCCCAGCCCCATGAAATTTGCACGCTGTTCATCATCGCATCACCCAGACCGGCGAAAGGATTGTTTCCCATCGACTTTTTCATTTCTGCCTGTGCTTGAGACATTCGAACCTGAAAGAAGATGAAAGTGAGAGCCAGAATGATGAGAGAACCTCCACCTGTGTACAGAAGGAACCGATATCGTTTACCCAACGAAAGAAACCCGGAAAGTATGGCGATTAGCAGAATAATTACGCCGTCGCCTCGTCCATTTTGGAAATAGTTCATACTTCCGACGATTGGCAAGCTGATGATTGGCATAAAAACGCCCACAAAAAGGATCGCTGACCCAGCTAGGCCAAGTATTTGAGGTAATGGCACGCTCGATAGTCCTAGTGAAGCAACATCCGATCGAATATCTGATTCTGGTTCCCGCGCCGCGGGAGTTGTCGTCGCCATTGACTGTCCACATGAAGGACAAAATGTCGCACCCGTCGGCACTTCCTGTTCACCGCACTTGTTACATGTTCGCATTGTCATTTTTTTCGATTCCTTCAACTATGGTGTCGGTGGCACCTTTTTCTTTGGCGGTGATTTGACGTGGGCGGAAGAGCGCCAGGCGGCGATGGCTCCGGGGTTGCCGGAGCAGAAGTTTGGGGCCATGTGGCCGACGGTGGCTTTTAGAGCTATCATCTGGGCCATTTTGTCGTTGTCGTTCATAGGTTAAATGAACCTCCAAACTTTATTTATTACTGTAAAGATATTGCTGTAAAAAGATAATACGCCTGTTTTTTTGGGTGTCAAGCGGTTCGTGGCCAGTAGTAAGCAGTAAGCAGTAAGCGGTAAGCAGTGAGCGGTGATCGGAAATAGCGTCGTGCTCGTTGGCAGTTGTGAGGAGAAATTTTGCCGATGGTGACGGCTTCGGGGAAAGTGCGGTAGAATCACACGAAACATTGATGAGTGATGAGGGGAGAATTATGAAAGCGGTGCGTAGGTTAGCGTTTGGTTTTATTATTTTGTCGATCTTTGCTCAGATGGCGGTGGGGCAGCGGGATAAGCTCGCGGCGTACGACGATCCGCCGTCGCGGCTGCGCGGTGTGATCGAGAAATTCGATGAGGACTACGGGATATTGAACCGATTCTATACGGCACAGACAAGCCCAAAACGCTCGGAGAGGTTCAGGCAGCTTTATTCGGACGAATTGGCGGTGCTTACTGGACTCGATTTTGACAAGCTGAACCACGACGAGCAGGTCGATTATGTGCTTTTTAAAAACTATCTTGAACACGAAGGCAGAGAAGCCGTTCGAGTCGATGCACAAATAGCAGAGATGGCGCAGCTGATACCTTTTTCATTGACGATCAGCGACATGGAAGACACGCGGCTGACGCTTACGGATCTCGATCCGGCGAAGGCGGCGGCGACTTTGAATGAGCTTACGAAGCAGATCGCGGCGACTCAGAAATCGTTTGAAAATCCGGCTTCCCAGAAGCCAAAGCAGACAATCGCGAACCGTGCTGCGCGGACAGTTGGGGAACTCCGAAATACTTTGAAACGGTGGTTTACATTCTACAACGGTTACGATCCGACGTTTACCTGGTGGTGCGAGTCGCCTTACAAAGCGGCGGACGACGCTCTCGGCAAATACCAAACGTTTATTACGTCAAAGCTCGTCGGTATTGCCCCGGACGACAAGACGACGATCATCGGCGACCCGATCGAACGGGAAGCTCTCATTCAGGAACTGCAATTCGAGATGATCCCGTACACGCCCGAGGAGCTGATCGCGATCGCGAATAAGGAGTTCGAGTGGTGTCAGGTGGAGATGAAAAAGGCTTCGCGGGAGATGGGTTACGGCGACGATTATATGAAAGCCATCGAGGCCGTCAAGCAAAAATACGTCGAGCCGGGCAAGCAGCCGGAGCTGATCAAGAAGTTTGCGTACGAGGCTATCGAATACGTTGAGAAAAATAATCTCGTTACGGTGCCGAAACTCGCTCGCGACGGTTGGCGAATGGAGATGATGACGCCGGAGCGGCAACTTGTCGCAGCGTTCTTTTTGGGCGGCGAGACGATACTTGTTTCGTATCCGACCGACGGGATGACGCACGAGCAAAAGATGATGT
>JBDSCV010000111.1:0-15916 GCA_039920905.1 Pyrinomonadaceae bacterium | reverse complement strand
AAAGTTTTGGTCTAATTTGAATTTGTCACATCGGGTATAGTTTAGGCAAGCGGCGCGTGTTTTTTGCGATAATAGAGTTCGGTTTGACAACAGATTTTCGGTAATCTCTGAAGAATACGTCCAAAATTCTATTGAGTGCGTGGCTTTGGTAAGAATGTGAAATCAATACCCGGAATCTCAGCTTTTTATCACGACAGCGCCGCGACACTTGTCGTTGACTGTAAGATCGTCGCTGCCGCGCAGGAAGAGCGATTTACGCGAATCAAGCACGATTTTAATTTTCCGACTCAGGCCATCAAATACTGTCTCGAAGAAGGCGGCCTAACCGCCGGCCAACTCGACGCCGTTGTCTTTTACGACAAGCCTTTCCTCAAATTCGAGCGGCTGATGGAAACGTATATCGCATACGCGCCGAGTGGTCTGCGGTCGTTTATGATGGCTCTGCCGCTGTGGCTCAACCAGAAACTTTTCCTGCCCCCGCGAGATCGACAAGGGACTCGGAAACATTTACGAAGGCCCGATCTATTTCACGACGCATCATGGGTCACATGCGGCCAGTGCGTTCTTCCCGTCGCCTTTTAAGGAAGCCGCGATGATCACATTCGACGGTGTCGGTGTTCGCGCCGGCGGCTTCTCGCCTCGATATAAAACCTTTTCCAAAAACATGCCCGATGGCGGTGCTGTGAATTTGGCGGCGACCGGCGATTCAAATTTCAGCAGCCGTCCGAATGCGTCATAGCTCATATCGCTGCGGCCGACTTCGGCGATTAGGCCGACGATGCGGCGGAGCATGGTCGGCAGGAAATGGCTGGCGCCCATTCGGAAGCAGATCAGGGCGCCATCGGTGAAGACCTCGGCATTATGCACTTCGACGACGGTAGGGATTTTTGAGTCGGATTCGAGTTCGCTGAATGAGCGAAAATTATGCCGTCCGACCAGCATCTTTGCCGCCTCGTTCATCGCCTTTGTGTCATGCTCGTCCTTGACCCACCAAACATACGGTTTGCCGAAAGCGGATCGCCGCGTCGAGATCTGGTAGAGATAATAGCGGGCGATGGCGTCCTTTCGGGCGTGAAAAGTGTCGGAAACATTAATAACCCGGATGATATTTATATCTGGCGGGAGCAGCTCGTTAAACTCTTTGAGCAGGTGCGCGGGTTTGAGATCAACTTTTATTTCGGGGACTTTCAGATGAACGGTCTGGCACAAGGCGTGAACACCAGCGACCGTCGGCTCACCGCTAAATACCTCGGCTGGCGACGCAAAAAGCTCCCGCGTGACGGCCATAAACTCGCCCTGTATCGTCTTGGTATTATGCTGAATCTGCCACCCGCGGTAGCGTGTGCCGTCGTATTCAACTTCAAGTTTCCAAGTCGGCATTGTTTTAATTGATAACGGAAACGGACAGCGGATAATATTTCTTCATTATCCGTTGTCCGTTATCAATTTTACGTTATCTTCCTATCTTCACTTTTTCGCGTTTTTCATTGATCGCGACGAATGTTACTTCGGCCTCGGTGACCCGCACTTTTTCGCCTTTATTCCCAAACCGCTCGGCTTCGACGTCAACGTGAATCGTGATCGAAGAGTTTCCAACCCTCAGCGTCTTGGCGTAAAAGCTAACAAGATCGCCAATAAAGACCGGTTCGTGAAAAAGGACCTCTTTCATCGCGACGGTCACAAATCGCTCATGTTTTGTATGCCTGACCGCCTCAACGCCGCCCGCGACGTCAATGTAGCTCAAAATAACGCCGCCGAAAACCGTGCCGTGGGCATTAGTGTCGCGTGGCATCATCGTCAGACGTATCGCGGCGTCGCGGATAGGTTCAATGTTTTCCATAGTAATAAATCAATTTTCAAGGCAAAGTCGCAAAGATGCCAAGACGCAAAGAAAATCAAATAAAGAATAGGGCAGCCGAAAAAAATCTTAGCGGGCTTTGCATCTTGGCGTTAAATCTTCTTTGCAACCCAATCACGAACTGTTTTCCGCAGCTCGTTCAAATGCTCGTCAAAAAAATGTCCGCAGTTTTCAAAAACGACGAGTTCGGTGTCAGTGTGTTTGGAAACCACATCGACCAGCTTATACAGACTATCTATCGAGCCGAATTCATCGCGGTCGCCGTGGACGAAAAGTATCGGCTTTCGCAACTTTATTAAAAATTCATAGTCGCCGTATTTATCGACCGGCGTTCCGATGCTGATGAGCCGGGCTATGCGGGCGTCGTCGAAACCGACCTCTAATGCCGTGCGTGAGCCGAATGAAAATCCCGCGAGCGTCAGGTCCTCGCCAGGATATTCGCCGGTCATGTAATCTAAAGCATCACGAACGTCTTCGCGTCCGCCCTCGACCTCGTCATGTTCGCCCGTCGAGTCGCCGACGCCGCGAAAGTTAAACCTCAGGGTGGTCAGCCCCGCATCAACCAATCCCGCTGCCGCGCGAAAGACAACCTTATTATGCATCGTCCCGCCGCCAAGCGGATGCGGATGGCAAACAAGCCCAACGCCGCGTCGCTCGCCCGCAGACTCTTTTAATATAGCCTCAAGCTGGCCGTGAGATGCAGGAATGAACAGGTTACCTGTTGGATACATAACCGAACCTTCGATTTTAGGTTGTACTGACTTTCATAGCAAACGATTGCCGATCCTTTGTGGGCTTTGTGTCTTCCCTTTGCGCCTTTGTGTTAAATAGGCATTTTAAACACAAAGGGCACGAAGGGAAGACACAAAGGCCGCTAAGAAGAATTTGGGCTGGAATTAGATTTTCGCTTCGATTTCGTGATACTTTTCATTTAATTTATCTTTGTGCGAGTCGCGAAATTCAAGTCATCTTAATGGAAGAAACTATAAACGAAACGCCGGAAACCGCGGTCGAAAAACCTACCGAAACAAAGCTCGCTTGGCGCGAATTCCTCGAGACCGAACAGGCCGTTCGGGTCATCTATCTCATCTTTGGCTTTCTCGCCATATTGATGGTGATGACGTTTTTGCAGACACGCACCGATGCGATCTGCTGCGGCGACTGGGACGGCTATTACCACATCAAATGGTCATCGTTGCTCTGGGAAAATTTTAAACACGGAAGGTGGCTGCCGACCTTTGAGTGGCTGCCCCTAACTGTATTAAATCCAAAAGATTACGCCGATCATCATTTCCTGTTTCATCTGTTGCAAATACCTTTTCTGTGGTTCTTTACGCCCGTGATCGCGGCAAAAGTTTCGACTGTCGTCTTTTCAACCCTCGCGATCTTCTCAGTCTATTGGATGCTTTTCCGCTACGAGGTCAAGCACCAATTGATCTGGCTGGCCGCCATTTTGGTCTGCTCGAACGCCTTTTTCTACCGCATGAATATGGCCAAGGCGCCGCCGCTGACGATCATCATCACGGTGTTCGGCATCCATTTGCTGTTTCAGCGAAAATACGTGTGGCTGCTGCCGCTGATGTTTGCGTTTGTATGGACATACAGCCTCTTTCCGCTTTTGTTGTTTGGGGCGGTTATCTGGACGATCATCGTTGCGTGGAACGAGCAAAGATTTGAGTGGCGGCCTTTGGCATATACATTTTCGGGGATGGTTTTGGGCAATATCATCAATCCGTATTTCCCAAACAATCTCTATCTTTTCACGGAGCATTTCACCGAAAAATTTAAGATCGGGAGTGATTTTGTGGTTGCGGTGGGCGGCGAGTGGTATCCGTACAGCGGAATGGAATTGCTGATGAATTTCCCAATCGCTCTGGCCGCCATGCTCATCGGCTACATTCTTTTTGTCCCGCGTCGAGAGAAATTGCCGGAAAAAGCCGCTTTTTTTCTTGCGTTTACAACAATTCTTTTGGCCGCTCAGTTTCGCTCGAAGCGTTTCGCCGAGTATTTTCCGCCGTTTGCGATATTGTTTACCGCTTTCGCTTGGAATGCTTTCACGGCCCCTAAAACAGCCGAATTGCCTGAGGATTTCAAACGCGACCTTGACCCCTATCTGGACGCTCCTAAGCCGACCGAACGACAGGCGTGGTGGAACGCGGCTCGAGCGGCCTCGGTCTGGGTTGTCGGCATCTCGCTCTGCATTTTTTGGGTCTATAACCTGATCGGTTTGCATCGCTGGGGATTCGATGAGGCGGGGATGATCGACAACATCAAAACCAACGAATCCGGGGACCGGTATCGCCGGGCGATGGAATGGGCGACCGGCCTGGACGAAACCGGCGGCGACAACATTCCAAAAGGCGCTCTGATATTTAATTGCACCTGGGACGATTTTCCAAAGCTGTTTTTTTACGATACAAAACACGCTTATGTTTACGGCCTCGATCCGAATTATCTCTACTCGGCAAACCCGGAGCTCTATAAACTGCTCAAGGACCTGACTGACGGCAAGGTCGAGGACCCGGCGCCGATGATACGCGACCGGTTCGGCTCAGATTACATCTTTGCCGACGCCAAAGAGAATACCGATATGATCGCCAAGGCGCTCGAAAGCGGCTGGGTCGAAACGATCTACGAGGACGACGAGGCGCGTTTGTTAAAGATCCGCGACGTCAAAGGCGAGGCACCCGACGAGGCAAAAGATCAGCCGCCCGAGACACCGGACGAGAAAAAAATACTTGACGAAGAGGAGAAAAACGGCGGGATCGAATCGAACGTAAATATTGATGACAACGAAGATGAGAATTAGAAGAGTAGAAGAGGGGAAGATGCGAAAAGAAGTGACTAGTTTAGTCGCCGTGGCGTTATTTCTTTCGACGACATTCGGCTGCGGAGCCAATGAGGGCATTTTGAAGTCAGGGAAGGACAGTTCGCCGAAGGCGAACACCGCGAGCGATAAGCCAGCGATCACCGAAGACATCAATTCGATGCGGACCGCCAGTTTTAACTATATTTTCGTCCTCCGGCGAAAGGACGGCGGCGTGATGGACGCCGAAGACAAGAGCGTGATCAAGCTGAATACTGAAATGACCAACCGGCGAGTTTCCGCCGAAGGCGACAAAGCGTTCGTGGTCGGTTCGAATCCGATTATTCCAGCATATAACATGGGAGTGCTTGAACAAAGATTTATGGTCGAGAACCATTCGCCGAAGTCGATTCCGGTGGTGAATGCGAACAAATAGTGGTTTTGGGCACTTTGAAAACCTTTGTTTATTTCTTCGCGGCTTGCCGCTTCGCACTGCGGCAAGGCTTGCCTCTCCGTCGACTGCCCTCTTGATCCTGCGGCTATGCCGCAAAAGCGGCGGCAGAGCCGCGAAAAAAAAATAAAAAGGCCCCGTGAGGCAAGCCTCACCGCAGTGCGATGCGGCAAAGCCGCCCGGATTTTAAAAAGTCTTGTATAATAGCCAGAATATGCCCGAAAAGCAGCAGCCGAAAATAGTAGAAGCGGAGATCGTCGCAGACCTGCTTGAAAAAAAACCGAAACCTGAGCCTATCCGCGTAATTCTCGATCCGTCATCGCCATCCGTGCGTTCGATCACCCGCGTCGTGGTCATTGCGTTGCTCCTTGTCGCGGTGGCCGGGTACGTTCAAAGTATTATTTCGTCGCTCACATACCTTTTTTTTCTCGTTGTTCTCTCGGTTTTTTTCGCATATCTTATCGATCCGGTGGTGAAACTTGTCCGCCGGCCTTTCAAATCCTACGAGGTCGAGCGGTTCATGCCGCGCTCACTCGCGATAGTCGTAGCATACATAATCGTTTTCACGGCGATCGGGCTTGCGATCTCAACTATCGCCCCGCGCGTGATAGAGCAGGGCAAGGAATTTGGCGCAAATTTGCCAACCTACGGCATGGCGATACAGCAGCGTGCAAATGATCTAAATAGCCGTTTTGCCCAGCTGAGGATTTCTGAGGATGTGCAGGCCGACATCGGCAAGAAAGTCACGGACATGGCTGGTTACATTTCGGCGGCGGTTGGCGGTTTCGTTTTGCTTTCCGCCACCTTTGTCCCGTGGCTGCTGCTGATCCCGATCCTTGCATTTTTCTTCCTCAAGGACGTAAATCTTTTCCGGCTGGCAGTTCTTCGTTCATTTCCGGCGGGCCGTTGGCGAATTCGGGCCGAGGCCGTTTTGCAGGATGTCAACGCGACGCTTGCAGCATACACGCGGGCGCAGCTTATTTCGTGTTTTTTGATCGGTCTCATCTGCACGATAGGATTTTATTTGCTTGGTCTTAAGTACGCTCTTTTGTTGGGGATACTCGCGGGAATATTTGAATTTGTTCCCCTGCTTGGCCCAAGCGTCATTGGTCTTATCGTTGTCCTCACAGCCGCAGCGTCGGACAATCCGTGGAAGGCCCTGTATGTTGCGATATTCCTGATCGTACTGCGGGTCATGCAGGACTATGTATTGTATCCGCGAATCGTCCGTGACGGCATCCATATGCATCCACTGGCGATTATCCTATCGGTACTTGCCGGCGAGCAGATAGCCGGTATCCCGGGCGTGTTCATGTCAATACCTATAGTTGCGATCCTTACTGTTTTTTACCGTCACGTCCTTGACCACCACGGACGGCGAAGTCTGATCTCCGGCTGGTTCGAAGACGACGAGGCGGACTCCGGGGAGACTGCCTGACATGTCTTCGTTAATGTGGCTCGTCGCATTCTTTTTCATTCTATTATTCCTGAGCATCTTGGTTTACGTTCTGGTCGTGGGTTCGTTTTACTGGGGCGACAAGAAAGAGCCGCCCAATAAAAAGCGCTAGAGCATTCCGGCAAATCTTTCTGCGTCGTCTAGCGTTGTTTTGACTTCGACAACATAGCAGGGAATTTCAAATTTCAAATCTGATAATTTGACAGCATCCTTCGCCGTGGTCAAAAGAGTTTTGGCTCCGCTGTCGTGTGCGAGTTTTTCGATGTTTGATATGTCTGATTGGCTGTAAATGTGATGATCGCGAAACGCCTGGCTTCCGGTAAGCTCGAAACTTTCTTGCCTTAATTGGTCAAAGAAATTCTCGGGATTACCGATCCCGCAAAACGCGAAAACGTTTCCAGCCGATCTTTCAGTTTGCGGTCTTTGTGTCTTTGATGGAAATTCTTCTACTGTAGCTATGCGGCATACCTTGTTAGACCCAGTAAACACCTTCGCATCCGGCGACATCTTTGAAATCTGAAATCTCAGATCTGAAATATCCTCAACCAAATTTGCCCGCGTGATAACGATAATTTCCGCACGTTTTAGATTATACAGCGGCTCGCGCAAACGCCCCATTGGCAGCATCTTGCCGCCGCCAAACGGGTTTGTCGCGTCTATGCAAACGATGTCGATATCCCGCCGAGCCTTGCGGTGCTGAAAGCCGTCGTCAAGCACAAAGACCGTGACACCGAATTTCCGCTTTGCCCATTCGGCAGCCGTGACGCGGTTGGCGTCGGCGATCACTATTGCCTTCCCAAGCAGTTTATGGCCAAGTTCAAACGGCTCGTCTCCAGCTTCCATTGCATCGACAAATATCGTTTTGCCATCGGAAACCAATACTCTTTGTTTGGGATTTGAGCGCCCGTAACCGCGTGTCAGTATGCAGACGTTTTGGCCACGTTCCGCTAATATCTCAGCCACATACGCGACCAGCGGTGTTTTTCCCGTTCCCCCGGCGGTGATATTGCCGATGCTGATCGTCCGTACGCCTAGATCGAACGTGTCGAATACACCGCGATCGTAAAGACGATTGCGTGCGTCCGCGACCTTTCCATATATCGAAGCAAGAAGCGATAACATGTCGTCAATTCTCTAAGGTTCAGCGACGAAAGTCCAAAGTCCAAAGTCCAAAGTCCAAAGTCCAAGCCTACCGCCTACCACCTACTGACTACTAGCAACTTTCTTATTCGTGATCTGAATCAATCTGTCGAGCTTATTCTGCGCCTGACCGCTGTCAATGCTTTGTTCGGCAAGTCGTGCGGCGTGCATCGGGTCGCGAGCCGTTCCGCCGCCGACGAGAGCAGCAGCGGCATTGAGGACGATTAGATGATGGACCTCGAGCGGTGCCAGACGCCTATTAGCTGACGTGGTACCGACGCCGGATTGGCCCGCAATCCGAGAACATTCAAACAAGTCCGGATACTAAGCCGACTGCGAACGTCTCCAAAGCGCCTCAGCTCCGGGTGAAATTTCGCGGCTGAGAGAAAGCTTAGGCGGACGCCCCTGAGACCCGCCTCGGCCACCGATACCTCAGCAGCGGCCTTAACGCCGAGCTCGCTGAGCACATCCGCACTTCCCGTGCCGGTGGTCACACGGCGGTTGCCTTGTTTTGCGACGGCGAGGCCAGCTCCGGCGACGACAAATGCCGATGCCGTCGATATGTTAAATGTTTTGGCAGCGGATGCTCCTGTTCCGGCGATATCTACGGCATTCACGGGCGATTTGATCTTGACGGCGAGGGAGCGCATCACGCTTGCCATTCCCGCAAGCTCCACACACGTTTGACCTTTTGCGGTCAATGCCGTCAACGCACTGGCGATCTGGATCGATCCGATGCCGGCGTCGGTCAATGCGCGAAAGAATTTTGCCGCATCGCTTGCTGACAGGTTCTCGCCGCGCATGAGACGCGCCAGATAGGGGAACAGTGGTGTATCGGCCCTGGCATTGGTGGCGGAGACGGGAGCTGAAAGCAGCCAGTCGGATCGTGAGGTTGTCATATCGAATATTTCTGGTAAGCGGCGCGGCGGCGTAAACAGCAAAGGAGACAGCGATCACCTATCTAACTATGTCAGAGTTGGAGGAAGTTTTGCAATAACTTTTTGCCGTGCTCGGTCAGTATTGACTCCGGATGAAACTGTACGCCTTCGATCTTTTTGGTGCGGTGCCGGATTGCCATGATGAGGCCGTCGGGGGACGTCGCGGATATTTCGAGACGATCGGGCAGCGTGTCGCGCTGGACTATCAGCGAATGATAACGTCCGGCGGCAAAATTGTTCGGCAAAGCGTTGAATATAGTTTTACCGTCATGCACGATTTCAACCGGCTTCCCATGCACCGGCTCGGGAGCACGAATAACTTTCCCGCCAAAATGCTGGCCGATCGCCTGATGCCCGAGACAAACTCCTAGTATCGGCAGTTTATCGGCAAATCTCTCAACCACGCCAAGCGAGATTCCTGCCGAATCCGGCTCTCCCGGCCCCGGCGAGATCAGAATACGCTCAGGTTTCAGATCGTTTTCGATTTCATTGACCGTCACCTCGTCATTGCGGACGACCTTTATCTCAGCACCAAGCTCGCCCAGATACTGCACTAGGTTGTAAGTAAATGAGTCGTAATTGTCGATAACTAAAAGCATTAATCAGCGTTCCATCGCACCCGAGTTCTTTAGAAGTCGAATCACTTCCTGATAATTATCCTGCTTCGCATAAGCTGATTTCAAGGCGAAATCCATAGCCGTGCGATCGCTCTCATTCTTCGCGTGACCATTCGCCCCGGCAGCTAAAAGCCATCTAACCATCTCTACTTCCCCGAAGCTTGCCGCATCAATTAACGCGGTGTTGCCAAATTGATTCTTCGAATTAACTCTCGCTCCTCTGGCTATTAAGATGGCGAGAAATGTCGTTCTTCCGTTTAGAGCTGCCGTCATTAGTGCAGTGGTTCTGACGAATCCTCTGGTATTTACATTTGCTCCTCTCCTTAGATATCTATAGAAATGTATAACATCTCCACCTTCTATTGAGTTCAAAAATTTCCTGTTTAGGGTTTGCTTCGTCGCCTTTATGGCCCGTGACTGACAGGCAATCTTAGGCTCGACAGCTACGAAAAACCAAAGCAAAATGAGTACCAGCGTGCATTTCATCGGTAATCAACTAAGGCTCGTCCCAAGCAGCCAACTTCCACCATCAACCACAAGCGTAACGCCGTTGATGTAGCTTGCCGCGTCCGACGCTAGGAACACTGCGGCGTTCTCGATATCCACGATGCGTCCCAAGCGTCCGAGCGGTATCTTTTTCGTGATCTTTTCCTTAAGCTCCGGCATCAGCAGCCGCTTCATTCCCTCGGTGTCCTCGATCGGCCCGGGTGCGATGCCGTTGACACGGATGCCGTGGCGGCCCCATTCGGCGGACAGATTTCGCGTGATCGCGTCAACACCGGCCTTTGCCGCCGAAACATGTATCTGCATCGGCGTTGCCAGATAATGCAGCGTCGCGGATATATTCAGAATTTGCCCTTTCGATTTTTTTAATTCCTCAAACGCCACGCGGCAGACGTTGAATGTGCCTTTTGTATCAATATCGACGACTGTCCCAAACCCGTTTGGCGAAAGCTGATCGGCCGCACACAAAAAATTTCCCGCGGCACCGTTCACTACAATGTCGATCTTGCCATAATGTTCAACCGTCGCCGCTATAGCTTTTTCAACAGCTTCATAATCGCGCACATCAGCCGCCACCGTAAAACACTCGCCGCCAAACGCCTCGACCTCAGCTTTCATCCCTGCGAGGTTCTCTTCCTTGCGACTCGTGATCGCGAGTTTTGCACCGTGCTCCGCAAAGGCCCGCGCGACACCGCCTGTGATCCCCGTCCCGCCGCCTGTTACAAACGCGACCTTTCCCTGTAAAATGTTCTCAGCAAATATTTTGTCCATATTGTCTTCGGATTTTAGCACAGAGAGATATGAACCGCAGAGACGCAGAGACGCTGAGAAAATGGAAAATGGAAAATGGAAAATGGAGAATGCCTCTTCCCAGATTCTTAATTTTCCACTATGCATTTTCCATTATTCATTTTCTTACCCTGTGTCTCTGCGTCTCTGCGGTTAATTTTTCTTGCAGCTCTAAACCGACCGATCTGAGAACACTTGTTCCGGCTGAGACGCTTATTTATCTTGAGACGAACGACCTCGCCGCTGCTCTGCAGCCGATTGTGGACAGCAAGCCATTCATGGAGGTCGCGAAAAGTAAGCCCGACTTTTCTGCGTTAAAAGGCGTCCAGCTCGCGGTCGCCGTCACGGGTTTTCAAACCTCAGAAGAGAAACTCACCGACGAACACAGCGTTGGCCGCATCCAGCCGCACTTTGTCGCAATCGCCGACACTCACGCCTGGCAATTTCAGACGGTAACGTTTGCCGAGCAAAAGCTAGGCGCATTTGTCGCCCAGATCTACGACAGCGAGCCGACGCTTGAAAAGGCGGAGAAAAGCGACGGTAGATTTTTTACCTGGACCGCTAAAGACGGCCGCAAGGCCTATGCCCTCGTCAAGGGCGGCCTTATCTATTTCGGCAACGACGAATCGGCCATCGACAAATGTCTCGCCGTTCGTAGCGGCGAAGCCGACAGCATCGCCAAAACCGGCAAGGTGCGGAGTTCGCCCACGGAAACGCTCGCCACCGGCTACGTCTCATCCGACGGCATTGCTCAAATTGCGAATATTGTTGCCCTCAAATTTGCAGCCGAAGCAGGCGATAATTCGGACATACAGAGCGCCATTGCCGGATTCCTGCCGCAGCTTTTGCGAAACTTGGTCACCGAAATAAGCTGGACCGCGACTAAGACCGAGCAGGGAATTGAGGATAAATACATTGTCTCAATGCCGCCGGAGATTGCGAATATTTTTAGCGAAACACTAGGGGCGCTAAAAGAATCGGAGGGTGTTGCTTTGCAGAACCACACGATGCTTGCTCAACTTCCTGAGGCTGTTCAAATCGCCACCCGTTATAACCTCAAAGACCCGCAGATTGCTTGGCGAAGTATTTTGCTGGTTGGGCAAAAGAGTATGGGAAATCTCGATGGACGTATTCTAAGCGAGTTTGCCAACCTATTATTCGACCCGTATAGTATCCGAGATCCTGAATTGTTCCTGGGTTCTATTGGCAATAAGCCGAACATAAGCCGCAATATCATAACGGCAAAGTTAGACGTTCAATCCGACGATTCGTTTGTGATCGCTGGACGAGGAGATGACGACGCGACGAGAAAATCGCTCTTCCCCGGATTTAAGCCGCCCGCTCAGATAATCGAAGGCGGCCTCAATATTTGGACCGATGAAGATACTCAGGTTGCATTTGATCAGGACATGATCAAGATCGGTCCAAAGGACGATCTCCAAAGGTTCAACGGAATGCGTTTAGGGGAACTGAAAGATGTCCGAGGCGAAGGGCTTCGTCGCTTGGGAACTAGCAAGGCTCCCGTTGCTACCTTTGGCCGAGATACCACCACCCCACTTTCGCTCGTCGAAATGCTCGCCCACGAAGGCAATCGCGATACGAAAGCTGTCTCGACCTACTACACCGAAACCCGCTTCACAAAGTCCGGTATGGAACGCCAGACAACGTCTGACTTTGGCCTGATAGGCTCAATTATTGCTCAGTTAGGATCAGATTAGCCACAAAAGGCACAAATAAAAACAACTCTTTTTTGTGTCCTTTGTGCTTTTTGTGTCTATCTCTTCTTGGCTTCTTTTTTTAGTTTCCTCACATTCCGCTCGATCCATTTTTCTGCCTCAGTGAAATAAGCGAATTTTTGTTCGTCGCGTTTGAAGGCAGCGGTGTGGTTGTAGCGGCGGCCGTTGACATGCATGGTCGGGTGGTGGATGTGGAGCATTTCGTGAAAGACGACGTATTCGACGACGTATCGCGGGGTGTCGGGTGTATCAAGCGATTTGCTAACCGTAATGTGATCGTGCGTCGCGTCGTGGTGGCCAAGGATGCGAAAGGTTTTTTTGGCCGACCAAGTGAGTACGGGTTTTGAGATCGCATCGCTAAAATATTGCTGGTTTAATCCCGCAAATATCTCGTCAAGATCATAGACCGAGCCCTTCGATGTCGTCACTACCTTTCGCCCGCGTGTTTTTTTGCTTACGGCGGCTTTATCGCGGATAAAGTCAGATTTTATATACGCCGAATAGACCTCACGAGCACCGGACGGGATCTTTTTTCTGAGCAACTTGCCGACGAGAATATACGCCAAACCCTTGTGACAAGCGAGCGGCATTTCGCTGCAGATCGTGCCGATGCGGATATAAATTGCGCCTTCGCGGATTCTAATTGTATGATTTATGCCGATATACGGGTAAAATATTACATTGAGCGTCGGAACCGGGCGTTTCTGGTCGTACCAGCGAAACGCTTCGATATACAGGTCTTTGATTTGTTCTATCTCGCTCAGTTGAAGTTACTCCGTGTTTTCTTTGTGAACTCTTTGTCTTTGTCTTATCTCTGTGTTCTTCGTGTTAAATGCTTTTTCTAACACAAAGTTCACAAAGCGATGACACAAAGAACACAAAGTGAAGAATTAAAATATGTTTACCTTTATTTAACTATTTTTATTGACACTGCGGCTGACAAAATGTTATTCCTTTATATGGGAAAAAGCATAAAGCCGATAGGCGGTATGCATCAAATCACCCCAAAATCTGAACGCTTGAACGAGAAGAACACAGGATTTCCCGACTCACGCGGACAGGTTATCTTAACGGCTATTATCAATGAACACTTTGTCACGGGCGAACCTGTAGGTTCGAAAGTGCTTGCAGACAAGTTTGCCAACCTTAGCGGTTTAAGCTCGGCAACGATCCGCAACGTGATGGGTGAGCTGGAAGAAATGGGGATGCTTGAGCAGCCTCATACCTCCGCCGGACGCGTTCCGACTGATATTGGATACCGGTTTTACGTTGACAACCTGCTTGGCGTACTGAGCATTTCGAATGACGACCTCCATCGCATAAGCGAGGAATACGGGATGAATTCGCTTGACCTTTCGGACACGCCGGACCGGTTGATGGAACGTACATCCCACTTGTTATCGGCTCTTTCTAATAATGTAGGCATCGTGGTATCGCCGTCTCTGGCGAGTGATCGCCTGCAGCATATCGAGTTTGTCAACTTGAGCGACAATCGGATACTCGTGGTGCTGGTCTCGGCGCCGAATATTGTTCATAACAAGATAATTCGGCTCAATGTGACTTTTACCCGCGACGAACTCGAACGGACCGCAAATTACCTCAACAAGGAATTTGCCGGAAAGAGCCTGGCCGAGATCCGTGCAGAGATAATGACGCTCATGCACGAGGAAAAGGCCTTGTTTGACAAATTGCTTCAAACGGCTGTGATCCTTTGTTCCGGTAGTATCGAGGATGAGGGCGACCGGCTGGGCGAAGTTTTCGTGGACGGCACGTCGAATATTCTTTCGAAAAGCGATTTTGCCGACCTCGAACGCCTCCGCGAGCTTTTGCGAACGATAGGCGAAAAATCGCGGCTGATGCAAATCCTAACCGAATTCATCGAACGCGACGCGGCATCGAAGGGCGCCGTCCAGGTCGTCATCGGAGCTGAAAACCGGACTCCGTCGTTTCAAAACTGCACGGTGATCTCGGCCCCATACCGTATCGCGGGCAGCACGGCGGTCGGCACGTTAAGCGTCCTCGGGCCAACCCGGATGGAATACGCACGGATGATCTCGATAGTGAGTTACGTCGCCCGCACGCTTGAAAAGATGATGTCCACAGACATTTCGAAAACCTAGACCACGACAGTCAGGCCCACAGCGACTGTTAACAAGTGAATTCCAATCAAATTCCAAAGCCCGACGAATTGCTCGACGAACTCGACATGGACGAGATTTCGTCGGTTGACGATTTTATAAAGGAACTCGAAGCCAAAGAAAAGGACCTGCACATTACGCCGGACCTGACCATCGAGATCGAAGAGTCGGATTTTGATCAAGGCAATATTCCTGAGTGTGTTCAGCAGGAAATTTCGCCGGTTGCGAAAAATGCTGCGGGTTCTGTTCAGAATGGCCAGCAGCCGGGATTAAAAACTCGCGTTTTTGAGCTGCAAAACGAGATCGATACTTTGCAAACGAGGCTCACCAGCCTTCGTGCGGAACGTAACGAGGTTCAGGGAAAAAGTGACCGACGGCTCAAGGATTTTGAAAATTACAAGTACCGGATGGATCGTGAACGGCGCGGCTCGTTTTTTCGACCAAATCACAAATCTTGCATCGCAGATGCTCCCGGTTCTCGATAATCTCGATCGTGCCCTTGTATCAGTCGAAAACAGCAAACTCGAGAAAACTGCCGGATTCCAGCAGTTTTATGACGGAATTGTACTTGTAAATCAACAGGTTAATGAGGTTTTCTTCGGGATGGGCGTTCAGCCGATCGCGACGGTAGGCGAGACCTTTGACCCGAATTTTCACGAGGCCGTTGCGGTCGAAGAGCGTGAAGACACCGCCGCCAGCACAATTCTCGGAGGAGCAGAAGTCAATAAATAGCGTCCTAAACGACGCGGAAGATGGGCTGACGTCAACTAGTATTGACGAGCTCCAGTTACTACTTAACAAGGTCGAGGGAGCGGCAAACCGCATCACCGCCGCGATGCTCACGATGGCGTAAAGCAGTTGTCGGTTGTCGGTTGTCGGTTGACGGGTTGTCGGGTTGTCGGTTGTCGGTTGTCGGTTGTCGGTTGTCGGTTGTCGGTTGTCGGTTGTCGGTTGTCGGTTGTCGGTTGTCGGTTGTCGGTTGTCGGTTGTCGGTTGTCGGTTGTCGGTTGAATCGTTTGGGCTTAGCATACTTGAGAAAATGCGACAACTGTCGCAAAATAATAAAAGCGTCAGTTCATTTGATTGGGCCGACGCTTATTTGTTAGTCGTCATTGTTATAGTTGCCCGATCTAATGTCTTTTTCTCTGACAACTGACCACCGACAACCGATCACCGACTATGAGCAAACGAGATTATTACGAAATTCTAGGCGTGACCAAGACCTCGACTGAGGTGGAGATTAAACGCGCCTATCGCACGCTTGCGGTTCAGCATCACCCGGACAAAAATCCGGGAGATGCGCAGGCCGAAGATAAATTTAAAGAAGCTGCCGAGGCATATTCCGTGCTTTCCGACGCTCAAAAGCGAGCGGCTTACGACCGGTTCGGGCATCAGGGAGTCGGTGCCGGAAGTGCGGGATTCGATCCGGGATTCTCGAATATCGAGGACATTTTTGATATTTTTGGCTTTGGCGATATGTTCG
>JBDSCV010000110.1:0-11335 GCA_039920905.1 Pyrinomonadaceae bacterium | reverse complement strand
AACTGAAAAAACTCGGCCGCCGTTTGCGGGTCGGCGTCGGGTAATGAGTTATACCGGCCAAACGGAAACAGCGTCCCGGCAAGCGTCACTGTGCAGAACGTGAGGCCAAGCAGAATAATATGCTTTATCCATGTCCGTGCAGTTGGACGCATCGACGGCGGCTGGTAAGTAAATTGTGGTTCGAATGAATCCGGGTCTGTCATTAGGGCGGCTTAATAAAAAGATCGCAGGCCGTGTTTTAGCGCGCAATACGCGCTGTCACGATCTACGATCAATAACCTCAAAATACTGCCAAAAACTATGAATTTATCCGACGGCCTTAGCCGAAAGCTCCTTACCGGGCTTAAATCTTATGGTCTTACCGGCCGGGATCGGAACTTCTTTTCCCGTTCGCGGATTGCGGCCGACACCCCGCTTTCGTGGTTTGACAACAAATACGCCGAATCCACGCAGCTCGATGCGCTTGCCCTTGGCAAGTGCGTCTTTCATTGCTTCAAACAGCGAATCGACCACCTGCTCGGCCTTTTGCTTCGGGACGCCAGTTCGATCTGCAACCAGATTAACTATGTCTAGTTTGATCATTATTTCCTCCTGAAGTTACGGAAACGCGGAGAGAGAATACGTAAACTAAAACGCCTCTGAATCATAGTCCTCTAAGTCTACATCTGTCAAGATTTTGCGGCACGATTACACCATTGACCTATTTCGTGAGGCTGTGTTTGGATGATAATGTTAGAATCATGGCTTCACGTTTGATGAAATAGGATGATTAGGGATGGGAGCGAAATTATGCGTTTGGGAGACCAGAGACAGAGCGATAATGTAGAGGATCGCCGTGGAATGGGCGGCCTGGCTATCGGCGGCGGCGGCGTAGGCGTGATTATACTCGCGATCGCTATTTATCTTTGCGGCGGCGACCCAAGCCAGTTGCTTCAAAACGGACCGTCGCAGACTGAGGTTCCGGTGCCCGGAACCGCGTCCAACCGGCCAGCCGTCTCTCAGGACGAAAACCGTAAATTTGCGGGAGCCATCATGGGCAATCTAGAAGACGCTTGGAAACAGATCTTATCGGCACAGACCCGCGTTCGCTTTAACGCTCCGAAATTGGTTCTTTTCACCGATCAGATCTCATCCGCCTGTGGTTACGCAAGTGCCGCGACCGGGCCGTTTTATTGTCCGGGCGACCAAAAACTCTATCTCGATTTCGCATTCTTTGACGAGCTGCGGCGTGAATTCAAAGCCCCCGGCGACTTTGCGCAAGCCTATGTTATCGCTCACGAATTTGGCCACCATATTCAAAACTTACTAGGCACAATGGACAAGCTTCAGCGGGCGGGCAACGACAATCGTCTCTCGGTCGCTCTCGAACTGCAGGCCGATTGCTACGCCGGGATTTGGGCAAACTTTGCCGCGAAGCAAGGCCGGGTCGAGGCAGGTGATGCCGAAGAAGCGATCCGCGCCGCCGCTGCCGTTGGCGACGACATGATACAGAAACGCACCCAGGGCTACGTCGTCCCCGACTCATTCACCCACGGTTCGGCGCAGCAGCGAATGCAGTATTTCACACTCGGATTCAAATCTGGAGATATGAAACAATGCCAGACGTTTAGGTAGTTGGCTGAACGGGGTCGTGTTTATGCAAACGGCTTGCCATATATCTCCTGATAGATCCAGCCTAGAAAACGGACTTCGGCGGTGCAGAGGGCTTCGAGCCAGCAGCTTGTCAGGTAAAGGCGTTTTTCGGCGTTGATTGTGAGTTTTTCGGCTCTTTGGATGGATGAAGCGTCGAGATCAGCATCCAGTCCATACGATTCACCGATGTCGGTCTTGGTTTTGTGCGATTCCTGAATAGCTTCAAGCAGGTCACTGATCCAGAGTTTTAACAGCGGCTCCGAGTTATTTTCGGCAAGCGCCTGGAAGGCTCCGAGGGCCAGTCTTGCCTCGGCATTTTCAAACGGATAGACCGTGACACCATTTGCCTCATCATCCTTTTGCTTCCACTGAAACAGCTCTTCGGTATTCAGGTGGCGAATACGCGCCGTTCGTTCGTCATACATCAAAAACCATTCGAGCAGATCGGCGAGGGAATTAATGTCGGCCTCGCCGGTCTCATTGCGGCGTAATTTCGGCGGTTCGTTTTCCTGTTCCTTTGCTTTGGCCATATATTTATTTCAGCATCAAACTACGCGAAAAACCAACCAACTTTTACAATTATCTTTCCCAGCCGATATAATCGCCGTATAACCGTGACTGAACAAACACTCGACAGCGCATACGAAGCAGCCAACATCGCCGAGCAAGCCGAGCGCGATCTGGGCTTTGGTTCGGTCGTCTCGGGGCAGAGCCGTCAGCGTCTGCTCAATGCCGACGGCACATTCAACGTCCAGCGCACCGGCCTGCCGTTTCTCTCATCGCTCAATCTTTTTCACACACTGCTCTCGATGAAATGGCGGATGTTTTTGTTGCTCGTTCTGCTGCTTTATTTTACGAGCAATGTTGTATTTGGAGCGATCTATGCGACTTTCGGCCCGTCGGCACTTGTCGATACGTCTGCCGAGCCGATGGCAAATATGCTCATCCGCGGATTCTTTTTCAGCGTTCAGACGTTTGCGACGATCGGCTACGGCACGATCCATCCGGTCGGCGTCGTGCCAAATCTGCTCGTCACTATTGAGTCGTATTACAGCCTGCTCGCTAACGCTTTGATCACCGGCCTGGTCTTCGCGCGGTTTGCACGCCCGACGGCAAAGATCATCTTCAGCGAGGTTGCAGTCATCGCTCCGTATCGCGATATGGAAGGGCTGATGTTTCGACTTGTTAACGGGCGCAGCAGCCAGCTGATCGAGGTTACGATCAAGGTGCTGTTCGCCCGCTTTGTCAACGAGAATGGGCGCGGCGTCCGCCGTTTTGACTTTCTCGATCTCGAACGCAAAAACGTCACGTTTCTGCCGCTCGCCCTGACCGTCGTCCACCCGATCACCGAAGATTCGCCGATGAAAGGCCTCACGCAGGCCGACCTCAACGCAACCGACGCCGAGCTTTTGATACTCATTACCGCGACCGACGAGACTTTCGCACAGGTTGTACACACTCGTTCGTCCTACAAACCGCACGAGATACGCTGCGGCCACAAATTTGTCAGCATCTATAACGAGGTCCAGGATGGCGAACCGATCTCAATTGATATCAGAAAACTCTCACTGGTTGTTCCGGCGGAGCTGCCTGTGCGGCTGTTGGAAGAGGGAACGTAAAAGAATGTTCACGGGACTAGTAGAAGAATTAGGCGAAGTCGCTGTGTTTGATAAACACTCTACGGGGTTGCGAATTACCATCGCGGCGAGCCTCGTCACAACCGATATTATCAATGGCGATTCGATCGCGGTCAATGGTGTTTGCCTGACAGCTTTGGATGTGACGGCAAATTCATTCGCGGCGGATGTGTCGCCGGAGACGCTTGATAAAACGACGCTCGGCGGTCTAGATATCGGCTCGCGCGTCAATCTCGAACGCGCCGTCACGCCCGCAACGCGACTCGGCGGGCATATCGTTCAGGGACATGTTGATGAACGCGGCACATTTACTTCGGCTGAACAGCAAGGCGATTTCTGGACGGTGCGCATCGGTTTTCCTCCGGAACTCGCCCGCTACTTTGTCCTCAAAGGCTCCGTCACCGTCGAAGGCATTTCGCTCACCATCGCCGCTCTAACCGAAGAACATTTCGACATCGCCGTAATCCCAAAGACGTGGGAAATGACAAACCTTTCCTCGCTAAACCCCGGCGACGCTGTAAACCTCGAGGCCGACGTGATAGCAAAGTACGTCGAGCGGATGATGAATTTTCGTGAATAAAAAATGGTGAACAATGAGCTCAAATCACCCGACAATCACTGAACGACTTAGATGTCGATCACGGAACTGCTCACTAATCATAGAATTGTATCTTACCGCACATACGAGGGGCTAACCAGTAGTTAACCTTAAAAGCAAGACTGAATTCAATCGGGACGGCAGCCTCGATGTAGGTTTATCGCTGTCAATTAAGGTAAGGGGAACGAACTATGAACAAAATGAAATTCGCATTATCGTTAGCAATTATTATTTTTGGCGTCAGTTTTGCATCAGCCCAATACGGAGGCAGCAAGAAAATGAAGACGATGCTCAGCGGTGCAGCCGAGGTGCCGGGGCCGGGCGACACAGATGGCAGCGGAAAAGCCTCGATCAGTATAAATAGGGCCCAGACTCAGGTTTGCTATGAGATCTCGGTTTCAAAGATCGCCGCCGCAACGATGGCCCATATCCACGAAGGGGCCTGGGATGTAGCAGGGCCTGTGGCCGTGTCGCTGACAACGCCCGGTGCCAACGGTAAATCAAAGGGATGTGTCGAAGCCGCACCCGATATTATCAAACGTCTGATCGACAATCCTGAGAACTTTTATATAAATGTTCACACTACGGATTTCGCTGCTGGTGCGATCCGTGGGCAGCTCGGCAAAAAGTGACGATGAAGCCGTAGAAGATTAAGATTGATTAGTGCATGCAATGTTTCCGGCCCGCTCCCAAAGAGCCGTGCCGGAAACATTTTTCTTGATTACGTTTAACAACTTGCCGGATGGCGGTCATGCTCATCTGATAAAGAAAATTATTTTACGCGGTGACTCTATGGCGATGCCCAGTATCTTGATCCTCATAACTTCCATTCTCGCATTTGCCTGCGCTAATGCATTGCCCAAGGGTGGCCTTGAGAATACTTCGTTCACAACCGAGGACAAAAAAACACAGTTTCGCGTCGAGACCTTCGCAACGGGGCTTGAAATTCCCTGGGGAATGACATGGCTCCCAAATAACGACATGCTTGTAACGGAACGCAAAGGGCGCGTGCGGATCATCGAGAAGGGCAAGCTGCGCACAGAACCCGTCTTTAACGTGCCGGATGTCGAACCAACCGGCGAGAGCGGTTTGATGGACATCACCCTCCATCCTAATTTTGCTAAGAATAATTTTATTTACGTGGTTTATTCGTATAACAGCGACGGCAAATTCGTTAAAGTCGTCAGGTACAAATATGTTGAAGACAAATTTACCGAATCCACGATAATCGTCGATAAAATTCCGGGAGCGCCCAATCATTCAGGTTCGCGGTGCCGCTTTGGGCCGGACGGGAAACTGTATGTTACGACCGGAGATTCGACCGATTGGAACCTCGCTCAAAAGCTAGACTCTATTGCCGGAAAGACTCTCAGGCTCAATGACGACGGGACGATTCCAAAAGATAATCCGTTTGTCTCAACGGCCGGAGCGAGGCCGGAAATATACACTTACGGCCATCGAAACGCCCAAGGTTTGGCCTGGCAGCCCGGATCGGGATTGATGTTTCAAACCGAACACGGTCCAAGCTTTTTTGAGGGCAAAGGTTCCGGCGGCGATGAGGTCAACATTGTCGAGCGAGCAAAAAACTACGGGTGGGCAGACATACACCACACCGAAAAACGGGCCGGTATGGAATCGCCTGTGCTTGAGTATTCCCCGGCGTGTGCACCCGGAAGCGGGATGTTTTACACCGGCAACATTTTCCCGGCATTCAAAGGCAATTTCTTTTTCGGCTGTCTTCGCGGGGCGCGTATTACGCGCGTCGTTATGGATGGGCGTACCGTTGTTAGTCAGGAAAACCTGCTCGAAGGCGTAGTTGGCCGTATCCGCGAAGTGGAAGAGGGCCCCGACGGCTATATCTACTTCGCCACCTCAAATCGCGACGGGCGTGGCACTCCCGCCAACGACGACGACCGCATCATGCGGATTTTACCTTTACAAAATACTCCGAAAAGTATTGAATAACTAGTTAACAATGTCGTCTAAAGTAGTTATCGTTGACTACGGAACGGGAAACCTAAACTCGGTAAAGAGAAGCATGGACCGAATGAGGGTGAACTCCGTCGTTTCGTCAGATTATCGAGATATCATTGACAGTGACAAAATTATCCTTCCGGGCGTGGGTCATTTCGGAAGGGCGATGTCTAATCTAAAAGAATTGAATTTGATCGAGACGCTAAATGACGCTGTTTTAGTAAAACAAAAACCAATTCTCGGTATCTGTCTTGGAATGGAGTTGATGGCAAAAAGTAGTGAAGAAGGAGATGCGGACGGTCTCGGGTGGTTTGATGCGGAAATTATCGCATTTAATGTTTCCGACAAAAACCTATATAAGGTTCCCCATATGGGCTGGAATAAAATCTTTATAAAAAAGAATAGCCACCTTATGAAGAATATCATCGAATCGTCTGAATTTTATTTTGTGCATTCATATCATCTAAAGGTCAACGATGAATCGGATATATTAAATGAAACGAATTACGATTTTACATTTCCGTCAGCAATAGAGAAAGGCAATATATTCGGCGTGCAATACCATCCTGAAAAAAGCCACGATGCCGGCGCCCAGTTACTAAAAAATTTTCTTGAAATGTAATGTTTCGACCTAGGATCATACCCGTTTTACTACTGAGAGACTGGATTTTAGTAAAATCAATTAAGTTCAAAGATCATAGATACATCGGCGATCCGATTAACGCCGTGAGAATTTTTAATGATCTCAAAGCTGATGAATTGATATTTTTAGACATCGAGGCATCAAAGAATAACAGACTAATTTCACTGGATTTTATAAAAGATGTCGGGGAAGAAGCACAGATGCCATTTGGTGTCGGCGGCGGCGTAAGATCGATTGAGGATATAAGGGCCATAATAAACGCCGGGGCAGAAAAGGTCGTCATAAATACACACGCAGGTCAAAATCCGGATTTTATCCGCGAAGCTTCGGAAACGTTTGGCTCGACGACTATCGTGGTATGCATTGATGTGAAAAAGAAGATCTTTAAAGGTGAACAAACCTGGATCTTGAATGGCAGTTTATCAACGGAATTTAAGCCAGTGGAATTTGCACAGCTTATGGAGAAAAACGGCGCTGGGGAATTGATCATTCAATCTATTGAGAACGACGGAACAATGGAAGGATATGATATCGATCTAATTAGATCTATAACATCAGAGGTCGGTGTGCCGGTCGTGGCATTAGGCGGGGCTGGAAATGAAGAACATTTAGTAGAAGCCTATCGAGACGGCCGCGCGAATGGATTAGCAGCCGGAAGTTTGTTTGTTTATCAAAGCAAAAAACGCGGCGTATTGATCAATTATCCGGAAAAAAACGGGTTAATGTTTGGATAACTTCCGGTTTTAGGCTTTTTGTATAAAACCTAGCTAATTAGGCGAAATTTACCCGGGAACGCTTGATCGAGCGACAGAAATACGAATATCTCGGTCTTAGAAAGTTTATGCCAACGACAAGAGACTATCAGCAATGTACCCGTTGTGTTATGGACACCACGGACCTACAGATAACTTTTGATGACAATGGGCATTGTAACCATTGCATCGAATTCTTGAATAAACGAGCAAAACATAAATACCACGGTCACGAAAGTGATCGTTCGCTGGATCGTATATTAAATGCGGTCAAACGAGCCGGGAAAGGTAAGGAATATGACTGCGTAATCGGAGTGAGCGGAGGGGCGGATAGCAGTTATCTCGCATATATTGCCAAGGATAAAGGGTTGAGGCCACTGGCAGTGCACATGGATAATGGCTGGAACTCCGAGAAGGCCGTACAAAATATTAAGAGCATCACAAACAAGCTTGGCATTGACTACGAGAGCTACGTTTTAGACTGGGAGAGCTTCAAAGATCTGCAGCTTTCGTTTTTACGGGCCTCAGTTCCCGAGGCCGAGACCCCTACTGATATTGCAATTCCGGCGGCGCTCCATCATTTCGCCGCGAAATATAAAATTAAGCACATTATCAGCGGCGGGAATTTGGCAACCGAAGGCATATTGCCAAAAAGCTGGCATTATAACGCGAAAGATCTGACGTATTTTAACCATATTCGTAAAACCTTTGGCGCCCGCAACGTAAAAAACTTTCCGACCTTTGGATACGGAAGAGAAATTTATTATAAGTTGGTAAATGGCATTAGGATGATCTATCCGCTTAATTACGTCCCGTTTACAAAACAAACTGCGATCGAACTTCTGGAAGAAAAACTTGACTGGAGAAACCCCGGCGGAAAACATTATGAGTCAAGATACACGAGGTTTATTCAATCTTATTACCTGTACGAAAAGTTCGGAATAGATTACCGGCGGGCGGGTCTGGCTACGCAGATCTGTACCGGAGAAACCATTCGCGACAACGCAATTGAACAACTAAAAAGTAAACCATTTGAAATCGAGAAAATTGAGGAAGATAAGCAGTATATTTCAAAGAAACTAACCATCAAACAAGATGAATTTGAAAGAATTCTAACTCTGCCGGCCAAATGGTATTGGGATTATCCAAACGATGACAAGAAACTCGGCTTTATTTATGATGCGTATAGAGTGCTTTTCAAAAAGGAAAAACTGGGTTGAAAGAACACTATAGAACATCTCCTAAATGCTGACGACCGTGACTCAAAAGACAGCAGCGGAATCCGGACGCGTAAAGCTGTAACTACCCGCCTCGACGAATCCGCTGTTTTTATTTCAAATGCCGGGTCGTATTCTCAGTTACTGACGAAAATAAACTCGCGGGTTCTGGTAACTGCAGATCGTTTGTGTTGCCCGCCAGAGCGTCGAGTAGACGTTGACTTTCTGCGTCGGATGAGCGGTCGGCGAGGCCTTTTTTCGGGAGTGTCAGAAAAACACCGTTTAGGAGAAAGCCGAGTCCGATGAAGAAAGTGACGACGCCGAGTCCGGCGAGGAACATTATTTCCTCATCTTTCATAAACATACTGGCAAGCGATATACCTATTGCGGCTCCCAGCCCGATATATGAAATTATCATCCCCGTTCGCATGCGGCGGAGACGTTTTTCCTCCGGCTTTCCTCGCAGCCTAGATAACGAATTCAGACGGATAAGAGTTCAAATAATTCCTATGTCGCTATGTTCCTATGTGGTAAGCTCTTTGATCTCATTCCACGCAAGCCTTATTTTTCGCTCTCAAGTATCGCCCTTGACTCGGCAAGTTCCGCTTTGTGCGCGTCTGTAACGGCCGGGTATGTGAGTTTTAGCGATTCAAGTTTTTTCACCATGATCTCCGAAATAGCGAGCCGCGTAAACCATTTTTTATCTGCGGGAATGATAAACCACGGTGATACGGCGGTCGATGTCGACTCCATGGCCTCTTTGTAGGCTTTCATGTAGTCGTCCCACAGAGCGCGTTCTTTTGAGTCACCAGCGTTGAATTTCCAGTTCTTTTCGGGCTGGTCGATGCGTTCGAGAAAGCGTTTTTTTTGCTCGTCTTTGGACACGTTCAGGAAAAATTTGATGACGTGTGTGCCGTTTTCCTCTAGCATTTCTTCCCAATTACGAATTTGCGCGTAGCGCTTTTTCCAAAATCGCTTATCTTTCTCCGGCCCGACCGGGAGATGCTGACCAGCAAGGTACTGCGGATGCACCTTGACCACCAGAACCTCTTCGTAGTGCGAGCGGTTAAAAATGCCGATGCGGCCGCGTTCGGGCAGGGCTTTTTGGCAACGCCATAGATAATCGTGTTCCAGTTCCTCTGCCGACGGCTGTTTGAACGAAGTGACCTGACAGCCCTGCGGATTTATCCCGCTCATTACGTGTTTTATCGCGCTATCTTTGCCGGCGGCATCCATCGCTTGAAAAATCGCGAGAAGTGAGTGAACATTCTGTGCGTAGAGCGTGTCCTGAAGCTCGGCGAGACGCAGGATGTTTTTTTCGAGATCCTTGACGGCCTCTTTCTTGTCCTTATATTCGCCAGAGAAATCAGTCGGATGTTTCTTTAGATTTACCGTTGCGCCTTCGGCTACGAGAAATTTGTCGGTTTTCATATTATTTTTTGCCACGAATAACACGAATAGCACGAATCAAATGAAATTACTAACGCTTCTGTTGATACTTACGGTTTCCACCGTAGTTTTCGCCCAGCCAAAGCTAGTACCTAACAAAATTACACTCAAGAACGGCAAGTCGTTCAGCCTAAATCTGCCTACAGAATTTGAGATTATCCCGGCTGCCGAGGGTTTAAAGCGTGTCCGCTTTTTTGCTAAGGCGCCAGACGGGCGAATCTTCGTTACCGATATGTTTAACCTGACCGATAACAAGAGAGGAGCGGTTTATATTCTGGACGGCTGGAACGCGAAAACAGGCAAATTCGCCAGAATCGTACGGTATATGACTGGCCTCAAAAATCCAAATAGCTGTCAATTTTACCGCGACGAAAACGGCCAGGACTGGTTCTATCTCGCCGAGACTGACAAGCTGACACGGCGAAAATTTACGCACGGTGAAACAAAACCAACGGATTTGAATCCGCAGACGCTGGCCACATTTCCAGACTATGGACTCAGCTACAAATACGGCGGCTGGCATTTGACGCGAACGATCGCGTTTTCGCCCGCGGGCAAACTCTACGTCTCGGTCGGCTCAAGCTGTAACGCCTGCGTCGAGAAAGAAAAGGTCCGTGCAAGCGTTATCGAGATGAGCCCTGACGGGAGCGAGCAACGCGAATTTGCCAGTGGTTTGCGCAACGCTGTCGGGCTGAAATGGATCGGCAATTTTCTTTGGGCGTCCGGTCAGGGAGCCGATCATCTGGGGCTGCAGAAACCCGACGAGCTGTTTTATGCGCTTCATTACGGCACCGATTACGGCTGGCCGTATTGCTACTCTGCGAACGGAAAGGTCTTTGCCGATCCGGGCTACAAACGGCCCGAAGGCTGCAAGAATGTCCCGCCGCCGTACGCCTATTTCCCGGCCCACGCATCGGCGCTTGGATTTGATTACTGGGATGAAGCTGATTCGTCCGATACGATCAAAAACTCGTTCCTGGTGTCGTTGCACGGTTCGACCAACAAAGCCGTCGGTCATGGCTACAAGATAGTCCTAATGCGCAAAGGCGAAAAGGTGCAGGATTTTATCAACGGCTTTTTGCAAGGCTCAACCGTCTATGGGCGGCCGTGCGACATAATGAAACTCGATTCTAATTCGTTCCTCTTTACTGACGATAATATGGGCGTGATCTATTTAGTTCGCAAAAAAGGCACGGTGACCCAAATTGCCGAAGTAGCGGCGCCAACTGACGCCGATCCGTCGATCGCGGCCAACACTAAACCGGCCACTAAATCGCCAAAAGTATGCCTTTCGGTCGGGCTGATCTTCGCCTTTCCTTTTCTCCGTACGTTTCTCTAACTTCATTTTGCTTCCGCCCGCGTGATACGATATTTATTTAGCTTTTGAGTGGCTTTATGAATATCGGTATCACAGTTTATCCAACATACGGCGG
>JBDSCV010000109.1:0-5095 GCA_039920905.1 Pyrinomonadaceae bacterium | reverse complement strand
CCTTCGAATTCGGCGCCGGCGTCGATCAGGATCAGGTCGCCGTCGTTGAGCGGCATGTTGTTCTCGACATAATGCAGGATGGTCGCGTTATCGCCGCCGCCGATGATCGAGTTATAGGCGACGCCGCTTGCTCCCTTGTCCCTCATATAGGCTTCCATCAGCGATTCGACCTGAGCCTCATTCATCCCAGGCTTTACCTTTTTCATCGCGAGTATGTGGGCATCAACCGCGATCTCGGCTGCTTTCTGCATCAACGCAACCTCTTTGTCCGATTTGTGCAGACGCATATCGCCGATGACCGGCGTCGGATCGATGATTATATGCGGCGGATAGGCTGTTTTGAGCCGCCGTTGGCGTTGGCCGGACAGATAGCCTAATATTTGCTGATCGAGACCCTTATCGAGGGCGAACCGATAGTAAAGTTTCTCGTGTCCATCAAGCAGCTTGGCGAGATCGCCCCCAAATTTGTCGATCGAGATGGCTTTGTCAGCGCCGTGATTTTTTTCCGCGCCCTCAACGCCCTGACGGCGGCCGAACCATGTTTCCATCTCAGGATCACGCGACCGGACATAGAGCGTATAAGGCTTCTTGGCCAATGGATCGATGACAGCAATCGCGTCCGGCTCGGGAAAGCCGGTCAGATACCAAAAATCCGAATCCTGACGAAATTTGTATTCGGTGTCGTAACTTCGAGTCGCTTCGTGAGCCGCCGGAATGATCGCTATAGAATTTTCGTCCATCGCCGCCATAAATTTCTTTAATTGTCCACGCATAATGCAAATGAGTTTATCGCAAATCGTTCAAAAGGAAAATGCTAATATAATTCTCAAAAATTCTGCACAAAAAAGGAGAGACGAAAATGAAACGGCTGATCTGCACAACGACCATACTGCTGCTGGCCTCGATAGCTGCATTTGCCGACATCGCGCGGCCCGAAACAACGATAAAACCAACCCCGAAACCCAAGTCTGTCAGCGCTTCGATGACGATCCGCCTCGACCGTAACGCGACCGAAGCAACGCTCAGGATACCGAAATCACAGATAAAGCAATTACGAGCGGAACTCGAACAGATGGACGATGGTTCTGACAATATCGCCGCTGTTTCGGGCAGTTTTTCACGAACACAGACCATCGTCAGCGGTGTGTTTTTGAGCCTTGCTTTCGTATTCGGCGGGATGTGGTTTGTGCGTTCGGGTAAGGCTGCAACAAAGATCGGCAAAGGCCTTATTATTCTTGCGGCTATTGCAGGCATCGGTTCGGCCGCAACATTAGTTTACGCAAATGCCGGCCCGCCGTCTGAGGCTCGGAGCATCACCGGCAAGATGTTCTCGCATTCGGTTCACCTCTATAAATTCGGCTATGGCAAGATCAAGCTAGAAACAAAAGCCGATGGTAGCGGCGAAGGCATCGAACTGATCGTTCCCGACCCGCAGCCGTCGCCTGGCAGGAAATATAAACAGGGATGAAGGAGATAAAAGGGATAAAATGTATTCCTCATAGTGGCTTTGGTATCCTCTTCATCTCCTTTATCCTTGTTAAAATAGCTCTATGAATCTGCGCATTACAGAGATATTTCTCTCGATCCAGGGCGAGTCGTCACAAGCAGGGCGGCCGTGTTCGTTTGTGCGTCTGACGGGCTGCCCGCTACGTTGCGTGTGGTGCGACAGCGAATACACATTCAGCGGCGGCGAGCACATAAATTTTGAAGATATTTTCGCCAAGCTTGATGATTTCGGCTGCAAGCTGGTCGAGGTCACCGGCGGCGAACCGCTTGCACAAAAAAATGCATTTCCGTTTCTCACAGGGCTTTGCGACCGCGGCTACGAAGTCCTGATCGAGACCGGCGGCTATGTTTCGACGGCAGAAGTCGATCCGCGCGCCGTAATAATTCTCGACATAAAATGCCCCGCATCCGGCGAAACCGAACGTAATCATTGGCCCAACATGACGCGCCTGCGTGCCGATAAAGACGAAGTAAAATTTGTCATTGCCGATATGGCCGACTGGGAATTTGCAAAAGAAATTATAGCGAAATACGATCTTGTAAACCGTACAAAAGAGATATTGATCTCGCCGGTTCATGGCATCGAAAATCTTGCAGAAGTTTCAGAATCAATATCAAAAAGCGGTCTGAAAGTCAGGCTTAACCTTCAATTGCATAAATTCATCTGGGGAGCAGATGCGCGTGGGGTTTAAAGAGAAACTAGTTTTCCTTCTTCCGCTCGACATAGAGCAGCTCGGTCGAATGTTCGGTTACGCTGCCGACGGGTTCGAAATTTCGATCTTCGATCAGTTTACCTGTTGTTGCCGCCTTTTCCGGTTCGGCCGCGGTCGTCGGACGGAGACGCGGATTAGCCGAGTCGATCTTCATAAATAGCTGCGGGTAATTAAAAAAGAAAACCGACAATAGCCCAAACACGGCAAGTGCTACAAATCCTGACCATAAGATCACATTTGAACCGAATAGACTGGCCTTGTATTCGGCGACTTTCCAAATTAACATCGAGAGGCCGATCACGGCGGTCAAGCCTAGCGAGCCAAGACCGAGCTTTTCGTAAAGTTCCTTTCGCCGCTGTAGAATCGCGTATTCCTCAGAGGGGAACTGCTCTGCGACGTTCTTTGAGATAGCGTCAAGTTTTAGCCCACACGAGCGGCAGTAGAGATGCCCCGTATCGTTATTTGTGGCGCAATTTGGACAAAACATATTTTCACCTCGTCTGTTGTATTATACGTAATTACTCATTTAATCGTTCAAAATATCGGGAGCTCGGTGCTGAAAGGTGAGGCGAAAGCGTGGCAGATAAAAGACAATCAACGGCAATCTGCCTCGTTTCAGGCGGGATGGACAGTTGCGTCACGGCGGCGATTGCCGTCTGTGACAATGATGAACTCGCGTTTCTGCACATCTCTTATGGTCAGCGGACAGAGGAGCGCGAACGAAAGGCGTTCTATGATATTGCAGATCATTACGGCGTCGAAAAACGGCTTGTTATTTCTATCAAGCATCTCGCAAAAATGGGAGGGTCATCGCTCACCGATGTAAACATTGCCGTGACCGAAGCTAACCTTACCTCGACAGAGATACCGACGAGTTACGTGCCATTTCGCAATGCGAATATGCTCGCCATAGCTACGAGTTGGGCCGAGGTCATCGGTGCAAACTCGATCTATATCGGAGCGGTGACTGAGGATTCGAGCGGTTATCCGGATTGCAGACCGGAGTTTTACGCCGCGTTTCAGCAGACAATAGACGCGGGAACAAAACCCGACACCCATATCGAGATTCGCACACCGATCATTGAGCTTTCAAAGGCTGAAATAGTGCGAAAGGGAATAGATCTCGACGCGCCACTCCACCTCACATGGTCATGTTATCGCCGCGAAGATTTCGCTTGCGGGACGTGCGATTCGTGTGCTTTGCGGCTAAGAGGTTTTGAGCGGGCTGGCGTCCGTGATCCGATCGTTTATGAGTTAGACAAATAATTTCGGATGGTAAAATGAAATTACGAATTTTTCTGTTCGCGTCTATCGCAAGCGCGTTATTTGTGGTATCGATCTGTGCGCAGGGCAAAAAAGCCCCAAAGTTTACGTCCGTTTACGCCAGCCTAAAAATGCGTCCGCGTTTTGTCTCAAGATATGCACCACACGCGAGCCCAAGGATGGTGGTCACAGTAATGGTCAGCGTCGAGAACATGACGCGGATCTCTAATTCGCCAAAATTGCCAAACAAGACCACTCCGATTCCGACAATCGCACTAAATGCGACCGACGCGATGAGTGTGTATAGGAAAAGTCGTTTTAGATTCATATCAATATCAGGTAGACTTTAGACACGCATACACGAATGTCGCAATCTTAGCTTATTCGTACATTCGTGGCTAAGTAATTCTTAATCTTGCCCTGTCTATTAGTAAATCTTCTAGATCGCCCAACGCCGCGAATGCAACGTTATCTGTAGTGAAAAATTCGCGGGCAATATCTTGAATTTCGCCAGTTGTCACAGCTTCGAGTTTGGCAAGTGTTTCTTCGACCGAGATCTGACGGCCGTGCGTCATTTCGGATTGGGCGAGTGTGGCTGCACGTGCTGCGGAATCTTCGAGACTGAGCAGAATGGACGCGACGGCTTGCTGTTTTGCGAGTTCGAGTTCGTCCTGCGTAACGCCGTCTTGGACAACCCAGCGCATTTCGACAATTGAGAGGTCAACGACTTCCTCGACCTGTTCCGGCGAGGTCGCGGCGAATATCGAAAACAGCCCGCAATCCTGATACATTATCGCCGAGGCCCCGACGCTGTAAGCGAGTCCGCGCTGCTCACGCACCTTTTGCCACAGGCGGCTCGACGTGCCGCCGCCGATGACATTCGCCAGCAGATCGGCCGCGTAACGGCGTTCGTCGGTTGCCGAGACGAGCGGTGTGGCGATGACGAGGTGGGTCTGTTCAAGGTTGGCGTTGTGTTTGATGATTATCGGAGCGGCGTATATCGGAGTTGGGAGTGCAAGCTTTCGCGTGTCCTTTTGCGGTGAATACAGGCTAAAGCCTGCACTCTGAACCAGAGCAAGTATCTGCCCATGCTCGATATTCCCCGCCGCCGTTATCACCAGATTTGAGGCATTGAAAACTTCGTTGTGATATTTTCGCGTAATTTCGTGGTTAAAACTCTTGACAGTTTTCGGCGTTCCGGCAATATTAAGTCCAAGCGGATGGTCGAGAAAAAACGCCTCGCTGAATATCTCGCCTAGGTATTCCTCCGGCGAATCCTCGACCATTTTCATCTCTTCGATAATGACTTTTTGCTCGCTCTTGAGATCGGGGTCTTCAAAACGCGGATTGGCGAGCATATCGGCTATCAGGTCAAAGGCCCGCGGCAATTGGTCGTCGATGACCTTGATCGCAAAGCCCGTTTCCTCATGGGTCGTAAAGGCGTCAAGATTTCCACCTAGCCGGTCCTGTTCAATGGCGATGTCGAGGGCGGTGCGTTTCGCCGTGCCTTTGAAAACGGTGTGCTCGATAAAATGCGAGATGCCGTTCAGTTCGTTAGGCTCATGCCGCGACCCGACACGAAAAAAGAACCCGAGCGTTGCCGAACGCACGCC
>JBDSCV010000108.1:0-15899 GCA_039920905.1 Pyrinomonadaceae bacterium | reverse complement strand
TCAGAACACGGGCACGGGCAGTATCGCGGGCGGTGTGGTATTGCTCGTAGGTTATCATGGCGACATCGCCGGTCTGAGTCAGTTCGCGATAACGCTTTTCATTGGCCTCGGCCTGTTTGAGCTCGGCCAAAGCCTGTAAATAATTTGCATTCGCCGCCCGGACCTCCGGAATTGTCGTGGCACTAAACGTGCCATTGGGAGCAAGCCCGAGACGGGCCTCGGCCTGCCGCACACCTGCGACCGCCTGTTTTACGGCGGCCTGGGCCGAAGCAAATTCCGCTCTCGCGTCTTTATCGTCGATAGTCCCTATCGTACTGCCAACGCCAACGAACTGGCCGACATTCACCGACACGTTTGCGATCTTACCTGCGGTTTTCGGGGCGATATCTGACGATTCGTCAGCTATCAAACTTCCCGTCGCCCTGATCCCGGAAGCGATCTCACGGGCCTCGCTTTTCCCCACCGTAATAGCGATAACCGCGGATTCCGAGTTCAACTCACTGTTCGAATTCCCATTCCGGCCCCTGTCTGAATCGGACGATCCACATGAGATCATCGCAAATATAGCGAGGGCGCAGATAAGCAATTTTAAGTGTGCATTCCACATAGATTAGGTGCCTAAGTATCGTATTTTATAATACTTCGATCATCGGACTGGTAATTGGTATGTAAATTTTTGTAAATGTGAAGTAGGCTTAGCACACCTCCGGCGAGTCAGTTGCCGCCATTGGCAATTGTGAAATTTGACGCGCCTGATGATAAGATCTCCCTAAGGAATAAAGAGGTCACCTATTTATGCAAACGATAACGGCGTCGGAGTTAAAGACGCGAATTGATGCCGGCGATGATATTCAACTGATAGACGTCCGCCAACCTGACGAATACGCCTTCGCCAGTATCGAGGGTGCCAAGCTTATCCCGCTGGGCGAGATCATGAGCCGGAAAGGTGAGATTGACGAAACCCGCGAGACCGTCATCCACTGCAAAATGGGCGGTCGCAGCGCCCGGGCCATCGAATTTCTTGAACATTCAGGATTTAAGGGTAGCTTATCAAATCTGGTCGGAGGGATTACAGCGTGGTCAAACGAGGTCGATGCGCGTGTTCCGAAGTATTAATCGTCGGCAAGATCGATCCCCTCCGCCATTCTAACGTTCTTCATATCCGCCGATACAGTTGTCCGGCACGCCATAACGGCCTTTTCTTTATCGCCGTTTTGCAGCCAAACCTGGCAGTTCAGGCATTCGCCGTTCCACCAGAAATCGCCGTACAAAATATTTTCCATCGCAAGAAACTGAAAACACCGCAACAGCGAGTTGTTTTCCCGAACCATATGTTTTGCCCCGATGATTTCGATCTCTATTAGGTTTTCATACGGCTGAAATATATCGGGCAATGTCATAAAGCTTTAACAACGGGCAATAGTTTATCGATCATGGATAGCTAGATAATCTTATCGAAAAGGTGTAATTTTGAACAATGGCATTAGTTCTCTATACAAAACCAGACTGTCCGTATTGTCAAAAAGCTCGGGACCACTATAGGGCAAACGGGGTCGTCTTTATCGAATACGACGCTCAAAACGACAAACAGAGACAACGCGAGATGCTCGAATATTCGAGCGGCGATCTGACCGTTCCGTGCATTGTGGAAAACGGGGCTTACATAGGTTCGGGATGGGGCGACCCGCCGCGCGGCTGAACGATCGTACCCGATTGACCGGCAGTTTGCCGATCCTAAACAATGCAAAAAATGAAAAATGCACAGTACAAAAATGAGAGTTGTTCGATTAGCATTTCCAGATATATACTGAAAGCCGTCTGCTTAACGCGCGGCAGAGATTAGTTGCGACTTTGGCAATTTTGCATTTTTAATTTCGCATTTGCATTTCTTATGGTTGGTTCGCAAATTAACCAATACAAGATCCTCGAAAAGATCGGCTCCGGCGGCCAGGGGACGGTTTACAAGGCTCTCGACACCAAGCTTAACCGTCAGGCTGTCATTAAGGTTCTCCCTCCTGAACTGACTCAAAAAACGGCAAATTTCAAACGGTTTGAACGCGAGGCTCAGCTCTGTTCGCAGCTCGACCATCCGAACATCTGCACGATCTATGATTTTCACAGCGACGCCGGTGTCTTTTATATCGCGATGCAGTATGTCGAGGGTAAAAACGTCCGTCAACTCGTCGCGGGCCGTCCGCTCGAACTAAAAAGCGCTCTTTCGATCGCGATCCAGGTCACGGACGCCCTCGCCTACGCTCATTCAAAAAATATCATCCACCGCGACATCAAGGCCGGAAACATTATGGTTTCCGACGCCGGTCAGGCGAAAATTCTCGATTTCGGCCTTGCCAAGCTGATGGAGGATGAACAGATAGGCGAGAGCGTGGGCCAGGACCGTACACAGATTACCGAACTCGGCATTCCCTACGGCACGGCGACCTATGCCGCCCCCGAACAGGCAAAAGGCGAGCGTGCCGATCACCGTTCGGATATTTTCTCGACCGGTGTTCTGATCTACGAAATGCTGACCGGAATTTGGGCGTTTCAGGGCAAAACCGTCATTGACGTGCGGCATCAGGTGCTTTACGGTACGCCAAAACCGCTCTCCGAACAACGGCAAGAACCTTTGCCGCCGCAGCTCCAGCAGATCGTTGACAAGGCTTTGGCAAAAGACCCGAAGGATCGTTATCAAAAAATCGCCACGATGCGCGATGAGCTGCGGTCGGTACTCCAGCAGGTTGCCGGGGCTCAGGTGATGCCGAGCGACACGTTCACGCCTGATCATGCCGACGGCGGAGCGGTCCAGCGCGTGTTAAATTGGTTCACGGGAAAATCGGTACCGGAAACCACCTCAGTTGGCGCGACACCATCGGTCTCGACGACCCCGTCATATGCCCCCGATATCTCGATGACGGCGACCGGAACCGAGAAAAAGAGCGTCGCGATATTGCCGTTTCAAAATCTAAGTCAAGATCCAGCGTCGAGTTTTTACGAGTTCGCACTCGCGGACGCCGTTATCACAGAACTCGCCCAGATCCGCTCGATCATTGTCCGGCCCAGTTCTGTCATCGCTAAATATCACGGCAAAGACGTCGATCCGCGTGAGGCGGGTAAGGAATTGCGTGTCCACGCCGTTCTTTCGGCCGGATTTTTACGGGCCGGGGAGAGGCTGCGGGTGACGGCGCAGCTGCTGGATGTAGTGTCGGGCGACATTCTCTGGAGCGACCGTATTGACGCCGAGGGAAGCGATATTCTCGCCCTTCAGGACGGCATCGCTCAGCGAATTCTCGAAGGCCTACGGCTCGAACTGACCGATCTTGAGGCCGAAAAACTTGGTAAACGCGCGACCGACAGTGCCGAGGCGTGGGAAGAGTATCTTCGCGGACGCGACAATTTTGGCAGGTTTATTTTCCGCACGATTGACGCCGAGGATTGCGACGCCGCGATGCACAATTTCAAACGCGCCATCGAGCTCGATCCGCACTTCGCCCTTGCCTACAGCGGCCTCGGAGCCTGTTACGCCAATCGTGTTTTTAAGGGTTTGGGCGAGCCTGAAGATTACACCTACGCCGAAGCCGCGTTTAGTAAAGCCTTTTTTTACGATCAAAATGTCGTCGAGGCCCGCGTGCTGATGGTGATGATCTACATGGCTCGCGGCGAGAAAAAGAAGGCCCGCGGCGAGATCGAACTGCTGCAGAAACAGTTTCCTAATGACGCCGCACTTTATTTTGTAAAAGGCGTCATGCACCGTCTCGACGGCGAATACGACGAATCGCTCAAGGCCTTTGAAAAGCTCACGCGGCTCGACCCAGCCGCCCGTGCCGTCGCCGCATACAATCGTGCCCGTATCTTCATCTATACACGCGAATTTGACAGGGCTTTGGAGGAACTGGACAAAGGTGTCAAGGTTGAGCCAAACCACCCGATGCTCAAGATATTTCGTTCCGGCGTTTACTATTATCAGGGCAGACACGACGAAGCGATCGATCTCATCTCATCCGTTCTTAAAGAAAACCCGCGTATGGACGGCATAAAACCGCTCTACGCCGAATACCTCGCCGGTGCCGGACGCCGCGAAGACGCCCTTGCCCAACTCACCGACGATGCCCTGGCTCTCTCGCGAACCGATCACGATATGTCATATTGGGTCGCCTCGACCTACTCCCTGCTCGGCGATATGGAGCTCGCTTTCAAATGGCTTGGCAAATCCGTCAAGCTCGGAAACGAAAACAAATACCATTTCGAACGCGACACCAACCTCGAATCTCTCCGCGACGACCCCCGCTGGCCGGAATTGTTGGCTAAGATGGGAAATGGTGAATAATGTCAGCTACCCACGCGACTTGATGGCGTCAATCAGTCCGAGAAGGTGACGGCGACGGCTTTAGGTAAAGCGGATGGTTTTTCCACTATACGATGATAAAATATTTTTGGAGCAATTTATGCAGGAAAATATTCAGGACATCTATCGCCAAAGCATATTCCCATTGGCGGACTCCGAGCAGTTAAAGCTTGCGAGCTTAATACTCGAAAAGGTTACAAAACGAGAAAGCAACGGCAACAAAAACAGAACCAAACATAGCATCCGCGATCTTTTGAGACTGCGAGAAAATAAAGATTGTTGATTCGTAAGAAATTTCTATAATGGCCGGTTTTGCTTGTACTTATGCGTAATCGGCCTCCGCCTTCCGACGCCGATGGCGTTCTTGGAAATAATTAGCGTCGGTGGAAGCTGTTGGCGTTTGAATTCGTTGGCCGGATGCTCGACCTTGTTTAGTATGCCATAAACCAGATCGGGGTCATTTACGGCAGCGATGATCTCGGCGGGCGACGCTTTTTGTTCGAAATACATTTTCAAAACCGGATCCATCAGTTCATAAGGTGGCAGGCTGTCCTGATCGAATTGGTTGGGGGCGAGTTCGGCGGACGGTTTTTTATCGATGATCTTTTCAGGTATGATCTCGTGGTCCGCGTTTTTGTTGATCTGCCGGGCGATCTGCCAAACTTCGGTTTTCAGAACGTCTCCGAGCACCGCGAGGCCGCCGTTTGTGTCGCCGTAAAGCGTGCAGTATCCGACGGCAAGCTCGCTTTTGTTGCCGGTCGAGAGGACGAGACGGCCCTCGGCATTTGAGATTGCCATCAGAATGACGCCGCGAATGCGCGACTGCATATTCTCAGCCGCAAGGCTTTCGCCGCCTTTCGTCGGTTTATGCAGATTCATTTGCTTGAGCAGAACCTCGAATGTGTCGGAGATGGGTTCGATGCGGCTTTGGCAGCCAAGATTTCGCACCAATTCCTCAGAATCTTTTACACTCCCCTCTGACGAAAACGGTGACGGCATCATTACGCAGAGAAGATTTTTGGCTCCCACGGCCTCGGCTGCGAGTGCGGCGACAAGCGTCGAATCGATACCGCCGGAAAGTCCGATGACGGCTTTTGTAAAACCGTTCTTGCGGGCGTAATCGCGTATCCCAAGAACCAACGCCTTACGAATTGATTCGATCTCGTTGCCTGTAATCCCACGCGCGTCGGGCTTTCGCACATCCAGTTCGACCGTCTCGACAAATTCCTCAAACGCCGTCGCCTGCAAAATAATATCGCCTTCCTCGTCGGCAATAACACTCGCGCCGTCAAAGATGATGCCATCGTTGCCGCCAACCAGATTGACAAATACGATTGGCTTTTTCTGCAATTTTGCACGATGGGCAACCATGTCGCAGCGGAGCTTGATCTTGCCCTTGTTGTACGGCGAAGCGTTGATCGAGACGATCACGTCGGCTCCCATCGCGATGACCTCATCCGTCGGGTCGGTCTCGTAAAGGCGTTCTTTCCAAAAGGTTTTGTCGTTCCAAAAATCTTCGCAGACGACGACACCGAGCTTGACGCCGTTTATCTCGAACAGCCGCCGGTCGGCTCCATCGCTCGGCTCGAACCATCGCGGATCGTCAAAAACGTCGTACTCGGGCAGTAAAGTTTTGTCGGCAAAACCAAGCAACTCGCAGTCGTGGATCACCGCCGCACAGTTAAACAAACGCCGCCCGTCGGGTGTCTCATTCGGCCTGATCGTCCCAATAATTGCCGTAATTCCGGCACTCGCCGGAACGATCTCGCGCAGCGGGTCGAGCGAAGCATTTATAATATCCGCGTCCTGAAACCAGTCCTGCGAGGTATATCCGTGCGTCGCGACCTCGGGAAAAACGACCAGATCCGAGCCGTCGCTGCGGGCCTTTTCAATTGCCTGAATTATTTTGCGGGTATTGCCCGAGAGGTCGCCGTTGGTGGTGTTGATCTGGGCGATGGTAACTTTCATCCGATGTATTTTACCGCAGAGAGACGCAGAGGAAAACAAAGACAATCACGACATCCTTTCCCTAAGTGCCCTGCGTCTCAGCATCTTTGCGGTTATCACTCTTCTTAACCATCGTAAGCCGGTTCCCGCGCTCGTTGTATTTGACCTCGTCCATGATGTTGTAAATAAACAGGACGCCGCGGCCGGATGTTTTGAAGAGATTTTCGGGGTCGAGCGGATCGGGAATATTGTTTATGTCAAAGCCCTCGCCTTCGTCCTCGATCGTAAATTTCGCTTCCTGCTTTGAAACCTCGGCGGTGATACGCACCAGCTTTCGGGTGTCAAATTTGTTGCCGTGCTTTACGGCATTCACAAATGCCTCGTCGAGCGCCACAAAAAGGTTTGACTGCTCGGCTTTGATAACGCCGAGTTTTTCGACGCGTTTCATCAGATATTCGAGAACTATGTTCATCACCGAGATCGTGCTTGGCAGCTCAAACTCGATGTTTTCGTGCATATCGGCAACAACATGGGTTTTATCGACAAACCTGATCTTGTAGTCAAGCACCGTCGCAATCATATCTTTCAACTCATCTTCGTCAAATTCATCGAGACGAAAATTTGAGGCGCAGAGTTTGAACGCCTTAACATGTTCGTCCGCTCTGGCCGCCGGCATATCCGGCAGACAAAGCGCACCATTGCCGTTTGAGCTGCCAACCGCCGGGCCGACCACGTCAAGATCGGTGATTACCAGATCAAATTCATCGAGACTTTGCAACGCCATGGCCTCGGCGCGCCTTTCGAGCACCCGTACATCGTGCCCGACGTGAGAAAACACCTTCTCAAGTGCAGTTGCGAGATCATCGTGATCGTCGATAATAAGGATTCTTCGCTGCATAGGCGTGTGGAGAGGTTAGTTTAAGTTACGATTTGTCTGCTGTCGTTGTTGCAAATAATACCCTAAGTTGATAGTTATTTTCTAACTGTGCCAATACAAAAGGATAAAGTTTACCAATTTGCTTCACTCTCGGATTACAAATTAAAGCAGCGTATCCTGATCCGGCTTGCCGATCTGACGTTCTATTTTTTGATCAAGGTACTTGGCTTATTTACCCGATTCGAGGTCTGCGGAGCGGAAAACCTGGCTGATATTAAAGAGGCCGGAAAGTTGCCCGTACTCAGTCTTTGGCATGATCGGGTCTTTCTCGGAACATATTTCCTGCGCGATCGAGGCATGGTCGTGATGACATCCAAGAGTTTTGACGGCGAATACATTGCGCGGTTTATTCAGCGGTTCGGATTTGGGGCGATCCGCGGTTCATCGTCGCGGGGCGGCGTCTCAGCTCTGACGGGAATGGTGCGGTCAATGCGTGCCGGACATCCGATGGCATTTACGGTTGACGGGCCACGTGGGCCGCGATATAAGGCAAAACCCGGCCCAGTGATCCTTGCGAAAAAGACCGGCAATCCGATCTTGCCTTTCGTTCTCGAGCCTTACAGATGTTGGACGGTAAACAGCTGGGATAAAATGCAGTTCCCGAGGCCGTTCACCAGTGCCCTAGCTATATTTGGCAAACCTATTTACGTTGACCAGAACGCCGACCAGGCCGAAATTAGTCGAAAACTCAGTGAACTCCAACGATCGTTGGACGACCTAACCGAGCAGGGGAAGGCATGGAGCGGCCGCAAAGATTAAGCTGCGATCGCGGTGACCACGGGCTAGGCTTCCAACGGCTCAGTGGGCGTTTCCGCCGAGAGAAAACTCGCCGCAAACATGACATAGCTGATCCAGATAATGTCGACAACCAGCAGATGTCCGAGCTGCATGACGATCGGCGCCAGCATCAAAAGCGTCAGCGAACCAAAACCTATTTGAAGTAAAACCAAAACCGAGAGAATATTTGACCAACGGGCGACTTTCGGGTCCCTAGCCCGTTCTTTCACAAGCCAACCAGTCAGAAAAACCAGAAAAACGCTGGTTAATATCGCCGTGACCGGATGCAGCAGACGCAGACGCAAAAGGATGTGTGAGGTTGCCGAAAAATCCCTTGCAATGCCCTCAGTCAGTGTCACCGATGGAAAAAGCATGCTGGAAAGCGCGGCGATCGATCCGCTGATACCGACCACAAAAATGGCGATCGTTCCCGCGGCCAGAGCGACAATATACTTTCGCTCCGCCCGAAAATTCATACAGCGCCCGCCGCCAGCATAACGAGCCGTGAGCGTCAAAAACGCAAGCAAAACAAGCGTATTGATGAGATGCCCCGCCATCCAAAACGGACGTTCGGGCGTAAGATTTTCTGCCGTGTTTCCGGTTAAGACCAGGCCGCGTCCGATCAATCCCTCGATAACGACAAATACAAAAGATCCGGTAGCCATTACCAACGTAAGACGATCCTGAACGTTCTTTTGGACATACCATCGCCGAAAGGCCCAGATGAGGAGGACAACTATCAACACTCCGGCCAACGAGCTGGTTATGCGGTGTGAAAACTCAATAATAGTTTTCAATTCAGGTGCCGATGGCAAAACCTCCCCATTGCATGTCACCCAATGCCGGCCGCAGCCGTCGCCGGATTTTGAAGCACGCAAAAAAACACCCCACAATATCACGACGATATTAAATGCGACGACGAACCACGCGTATTTCGCAAACCGATTGAGCCTTTTTACCGTTCCCATTTATAGCTACAAACTTTTAGTCGTCTGAGTAAATAGAATATCATTGCAGTTTGCCCAGTCCGAAACCTTTCTAAGATTAGATAGACTTTATGGAGATCGAGCATTTTTTTACTTGTACGTATTGCTGGCAGGAAATATCGTTTGTGCTCGATCTTTCGGCGGGCGAACAATCTTACATAGAGGACTGTGAGGTCTGCTGTCGGCCTATCCAAATACGATATTCCGTCGACGGCGATGATGTCGCTGATTTTACAGCCGAAGCTATAGACGAATGATCAAGCAACGCATCGATAAACTGCTGGTTGAGCAAGGGCTGGCGGATTCGCGTACCAAGGCTCAGGCCCTCGTTATGGCCGGTGTCGTGCTCGTTGATGAACACCGCGTGGCAAAGGCGTCCGAAATTTTCGCGGTCGAGTCGGCGATCAGGATCAAAGGTGAATCACCCGAGAACAAGTATGTTGGCCGCGGCGGCCTTAAACTCGAAGCGGCGCTCGATAATTTTAAGATCGATCCAACTGGATTTGCCTGTGTTGATATAGGTTCATCGACCGGCGGTTTTACTGATTGTCTGCTCACACATGGAGCGGCGAGCGTCGTCGCGATAGATGTCGGGACAAATCAGCTTGTTTGGTCACTGCGAAATGATCCGCGTGTCGAGGTCCGCGAGAATACAAATGCCCGCGCACTTATGCCCGCTGATTTCGACGTGCCTTTTGATCTGGCGGTGATGGATGTGTCGTTTATTTCGGTGACAAAAATCTTGCCCGCGATCGTTCCGCTTCTCAAACCGATGGGAAAGATCATTGTGCTTATCAAGCCGCAGTTCGAGGTTGGACGCGGTGAGGTTGGTAAGGGCGGGATCGTCCGCGAGTCGGAAAAACACGACCGTGTAGTTTCTGAGGTAAATGAACTTGCTGTTCGATTAGATCTGCGAACGGAAGGTTTGATCGAATCACCAATTCTTGGTGCAGCGGGGAACAAAGAGTTTCTGGGTTTGTATGCAAGATAGTACGCAAAAAACTGAGGCTGATGAAAAACTCGAAACCTTTATCGAGGGCCTTGATTTCTATTCCGATGAGGGACTGATGGTCCTCACCCGGCACTATCTGATAAATCGCGGGCATTGTTGCGGAAACAAATGCCGCCATTGCCCATATGACACCCATGACGTTTGGTCGCTAGAGTAGATATATTTCCATTTCCGCCGGACGCCAATCGTCGATGTAGATACCAGGCAAGATTTCCGTTTCATTGTCGTAATCTCTGTATTCATCTCCACGCTGACGCGGCAAATTTCGCGGTTCATCATCAGCCATGATCGATCGAAGCGTCGCGTCAAGGACACGGGTGACGGCCGCATCATCCTGACTTTCTATTCCGTAATTAACCCATTTTCCATCGCGGCGGGTCGAAACAAGCCCGGCACTTCTGAGATACGCGAGATGGCGGGAAATTTTTGGCTGGCTTTCGCCAAGTTTGTCGGCAAGAAAACCGACCGGCACCTCGCCATCGGCCATTAACGCCAAAAGCCTTAGCCGTGTTTTATCCGAGAGGGCCAGAAAAAGCTTTTCTAGTTCAATTAGTGTCGATTCCTGCATAATACCTCCGTGTCATACATATTACCTTAACCGTATATGTAACGCAAAGCCTATTCGCTATTGATAGGAATTCCACTCTTTTTTAAGGGAATTGCTCTTATCTCACTTTCCGTTTACGATATGCGGTATAAACAGGAGCGTAAATAGACAATGAGCAACACATCAATGTTTACCAAAGCCGTGCACGCGGGCGATGATCGTACGGAGCATTTCGGGGCACTCTCGGTACCTATCTATCCGGCATCGGTTTACGCTTTTCCAAACGCGGAGGAGGGAGCGGCTATTCATAATGAGATAAAAGACGGTTATTACTACGGGCGCCTTGGAAACCCGACACAGCGGGCACTCGAAAACGCGGTGACCGAACTTGAAAATGGCGAGGATGCTTTGGCACTTGCCTCGGGCATGGCGGCGATCTCGGCAGCGATCTTTACTCTGGTAAAGACCGGTGAGCATATTGTCGCACCGCGGTCGATGTATGCAACGACCACGAACTTTCTGAATCATGTCAAAGAGCGTTTTGGCATCGAGACCACATTTGTTGATGCCGAAAACGCAGAGAATTACCGCGAAGCGATCCGGCCAGAGACACGGCTGTTTTGGATCGAGACGCCAACGAATCCCCTTGTGCTGATCACCGACATCGAGGCCGTTACGTCCGTAGCCCGCGAACACGCCATTGCTACCGTCGTCGATAACACCTTTGCGACGCCGTTCAATCAGCGGCCGCTCGAGTTGGGCGTCGATGCGGTGATCCACAGTGCGACCAAATATCTCGGCGGCCACAGTGACCTCACAGCGGGTGTCATCGTCGGCAGCCGCGACGTGATCGATGCGGCACGCCACGGGGCGAATAAATTCTACGGCGGTAATATTGCACCGCAGGTGGCATGGCTCGTTATCCGCGGGATCAAGACCCTTTCTCTCAGGATGGAGCGGCACAATTCGAATGCCCTTAAGATCGCGAATATGCTTGGCGACCATCCGAAGGTTGAGGCTGTTTTTTATCCCGGCCTCGAATCGCATCCGAATCACGAAATTGCAAGACGGCAGATGCCCGGCGGCTTTGGCGGTATGATCGGCCTCGATCTCGGCTCGATCGAAGCGGGTAAGACGTTCGCCAATGCCGTTCGTCTCTGCACGTTGGCAACGTCTCTCGGGGGAGTCGAAACAATTCTGCAACACTCGGCGTCGATGACGCATGCTCCGATTCCTCGTGAGGATAGGCTAAAGGCCGGCATTACGGACGGCCTGATACGTCTATCGGTCGGGGTTGAGGATGTGGACGACCTTATCGACGACCTGACTCAGGCCCTCGATAGGATCTAAGCTGCATACATATACGTTTATCTGAATATGTCATATATTCTCGCACTCGATCAGGGCACGACCAGCAGCCGCTCGATTGTCTTCGATCGTGAAGCTAGGGTCGTCGCCGTTGTCCAAAAGGAATACCGCCAAATCTATCCGCAAAGCGGTTGGGTCGAACACGATCCGAATGAAATATGGCAGTCGCAAATTGAAACCGCCGTCGAAGCCCTTGCACAAGCAGATATCAACGTCGACGACGTTGCGGCAGTCGGTATAACAAATCAACGCGAGACGACGATAATCTGGGACCGCAAAACAGGCGAGCCTATCCATAACGCCATTGTCTGGCAGGATCGCCGGACATCCGACATCTGCAATACGGTCCGAGACCAGCACGGCGATCTTATTCGCACAAAAACAGGACTTGAGGTCGACGCCTATTTTTCAGCGAGCAAGATCAAATGGCTGCTGGATAACGTCGCAGGCGTAAGGGCCAGAGCCGAGAATGGTGAACTTGCATTCGGCACGGTCGATACGTGGCTCATCTTGAAACTCACCGGCGGCGGACTTCACGTCACTGATCCGTCCAATGCATCACGAACGATGCTTTACAATATCAACACGCTCGATTGGGATGACGAACTGCTCGGAATATTCGGCGTCCCACGGGCCATGCTTCCCGATGTCCGATCCTCATCCGAGATCTACGGCGTGATCGAGACGCCCGACGAATTAAGAGGCATAAAGATCGCCGGAATTGCGGGCGACCAGCAAGCGGCTCTGTTTGGACAGGCCTGTTTTGACGCCGGTTCAACTAAGAACACCTACGGCACCGGTTGTTTTATGCTGCAAAATGTCGGCGATACGCTCGTCGTTTCTAATAATCGCTTGCTCTCGACCGTCGGTTGGCAGATCGATGGCCGGACGGAATATGCGCTCGAGGGCAGCGTCTTTATCGGCGGGGCAGTCATCGGGTGGCTGCGCGATTCGCTTGGCGTAATTGAGAATCCCTCGGACGTCGAGGCGCTCGTCGCGTCTGTTGATGATAACGGCGGCGTCTATTTTGTTCCGGCCTTTGCGGGTCTCGGTACGCCACACTGGGATCAGGAAGCACGCGGCCTGATCATCGGCCTGACACGCGGAACCGGCAAAGCTCACATCGCCCGTGCCGCCCTTGAGTCCATCGCTTTTCAGACTGCCGATCTCCTGACGGCGATGAACGCCGATTCGAATTCGCATCTGACGGAACTCCGCGTTGATGGAGGCGCCACCCGAAATGCTGCGCTGCTTCAATTTCAGGCTGACATTTTGCAGATACCCGTTGTGCGCTCAAAAACCGGTGAAACAACGGCGCTCGGAGCAGCCTATCTGGCCGGACTCGCCGTCGGTTATTGGCAGGATAGAGACGAGCTCGCCGAGCATTGGCGCTCAGACGCCAGATTTGAGCCTCAACGGACAGCCGGCGAGGCAAACGCAATGCTCGAGCGTTGGCACGAGGCTGTTGGCCGTTCGCTAGGTTGGGCAGCCAAGGGAGAGGTGTCTGTGTAAGTGAGTGGCGTTCAAGTCGAGTAAGAAATTAGCCACAGATAAACGCGGATAACGCAGATAAGAAATTGCTTTTTTATCTGCGTTATCCGCGTTTATCTGCGGCTACATTCATGCCTGAAAGTAAGCGCCGCCTACTTTCGCAAACGGTCTTGACACGTTAAGTGTCGTTATTCTCGCCCTTCGATTTGCTCATCCCGGCAGACGCCTGTGATTGCGGGAGCGGAAGACCGATGGCATCGGCGCTCATGAGCGGTTCATCGTCAATCGTACCGTCGTCCGGTACGTCGGCGATTATCATCTTGCCCGCTTGTTTTGTGAATGTAAGCAGATCGGTTTCCCTGTCAAAATCCACCATCACAAAATCGCCGGTTTCAACCTGCTGGGTAGCAACCAGATTAGACAATGCATAAACGAGAAAGCGCTCGACCGAGCGTTTGAGATGACGGGCGCCGTATTTGAGGTCGATACCTTCGCTCAGCAAATATTCCTTGGCCTCATTGGTGCATTCAAATACGAATTTCGTACCCGCCGATTCGGTTATCCGGTCTTGAACCGAACGAAGCTCAATGTCCAAAATCCGCCGTAGATGATGCTCTTTAAGGCTGCGGAATACTACGACCTTGTCGATGCGGTTCATAAATTCGGGTGAGAATTTACGTTTTGCGGCTTCGAGGGCGGTGCGATAGATCTTGGTGTCAATCTCGTTGTCTTCCTTGGCTTGATCCGTCCTGGTCGGCGAAAATCCGATGCCGCCGGAAATCATATCGGACATCTCGCGCGCGCCCAGATTTGAGGTCATGATAACAACCGACCGCGAAAAATCTACGCGACGGTTGTCGCCCAATGTGAGCGTCGCCTTGTCCAAAATTCCGAGCAAAAGTTGCCACAGCGAATCTGACGCCTTCTCGATCTCGTCGAAAAGCACAAACGTCAGCTTGGTATCGTCGGTATGCGATTTGTCTAGGTTTTCCTGCGTAAGCATCGGCGAAGTCTCGCGGTGGCCGAGGTATCCCGGAGGCGAGCCGATCAGTTTGGCGATCTCGTGCGAATGTTGAAACTCGGCACAGTCGATCTTGACGACCGTGTGCGGTTCGCCAAAAAGAACTTCGGCTGCAGCTTCGACGATGCGCGTTTTGCCGGAACCGGTCGGCCCGAGAAAAAGCATTGTGCCGAGCGGACGCGACGGGTTGTTCATCCCGGCGAGATATATTTGGAAAAGACCGCTCATACGTCGGACCGCCCGTTCCTGACCGACGATCAGCGACGAAAGCTTGTCCTCAAATTCGGCCGCCCGCGGACTTTTGCGTTCGGGGTCGAGCAGAATTCCCTGTTCCGTGTTTTCTTTTTTCTTAGCCGTTTCCTGTTTCATCTTTGCCTCACCGAAGCCGTTGCCCCTCATGACTAGAACGTTGTTTCGCGTGCAAACTTGCCGTTTAATACGACGGCAACCTCGTCGTCTATACTGATGATTTCAACAGATTGTGCGTTGGCTGGACATTAGAATCTGGAGAGGTATCGTCCAGAGATCGAGCCGGGTATGAAAGCCCGCCTCTATTCTATGGATAACACATAAAGTAAAGCGGGCGCAATAGGAAAATGACAAAAAGAAAACTTTTTGTGGAATCAGAAACGGATTACTAATGTAGCGGAGGGCTAGTCGTAATACTCTAGACCCAAATGGGTTATCAATTCCTCACCCTGTAGATGCCGAAGAGTATTCTTCAGTTTCATCAACTGGATGAAGAGATCGTGTTCGGGATAGAGGCCCGGAGCGGTTTGCGGCGCCTTGAAATAGAACGAAAGCCATTCCTGAATGCCTTTCATATTGGCACGCTGGGCAAGGTCCATAAACAACGCGAGGTCGAGAGCGAGCGGCGCAGCGAGAATCGAATCGCGGCAAAGGAAGTCGATCTTGATCTGCATTTTATAGCCGAGCCAACCGAAAATGTCGATATTGTCCCAGCCTTCTTTATTGTCGCCGCGCGGCGGATAATAGTTGATCCGAACGACGTGCGAAAAATTTCCATAGAGGTCGGGATAAGTTTCCGGCTGGAAAATGTGTTCGAGCACGGAGAGTTTCGAGACCTCCTTTGATTTGAAATTCTCGGGGTCGTCGAGTACTTCGCCATCGCGGTTGCCGAGGATGTTGGTCGAATACCAGCCGTCGAGGCCGAGCATTCGCGATTTCAGTCCCGGTGCGAGGATGGTTTTCATCAACGTCTGACCGGTCTTAAAATCCTTGCCGCAGATCGGCATTTTTGTGAGCTCGGCAAGTTCTGTCAGGGCCGGAATATCGACCGTCAGATTCGGAGCGCCATTCGCAAACGGAACTCCTGATTTCAAAGCGGCGTAGGCGTAGATCATCGACGGGGCGACAAATGGATCGTTGTCATACATCGCTTTTTCTAGCGATTCGAGCGATGCGTGAATGGCCGATTCCTCGATGTAGATCTCAGTCGATGCACACCAAA